>JAWPMT010000001.1:900000-1151720 GCA_033344775.1 Cytophagales bacterium
CCGACCTTGGTCCGCTTGTCCATCGACTTGTATTTGTAGCCAAAGACAAGAATGGTAGATGGAACCGGATTTTCCAGGTACTGCATCAGCAGTGATTGGTTGGTGTCCTTGTTCCAGCCTCGCAGCTCCTGTGCCTCCTTCACGATCACCACTTGCTTCTCTCCCATCATCGGAAACTTTCTGGCCGTGGTAATGATCTGCGGAAAGTCCACTTCCTTGCCATACAGCACATACTGATTGAAGCTTTTTTGGGACTCATCGAGGGCATTTTGCTCAATGTGATCAATGATGTTGTCGATAAAAAAAGGCTCGTCTCCCTGCAAAAAGTAAACGGGTGCGTATTGCCCCGCCGCAACGGCCTTCATGATCTCGGCATAATCCATGGCTGTAAAGTTAGGAGTTGGTCGTTTAGAATTGAATGATTTTCTTTTTCTTGTGTTACAAATAATTTTTATGGCGACTTAAATCCAGCTACGGCTGAATCCTTATGCAACCCAAACCTCATCCTGGCAATCAATTCCCCGATTTTGAACTACCGGACCAAAACGGAAAGATCAGAAAATTATCCAGTTATACCCGACAAAGTGAAGCCGATCGTCGGTATGGCTTTAAAGATGGTTATCCGGTCATCGTGATCTTCTCTAGAGGATTCTTTTGTCCGCGAGATCAGCAACAGTTTCGGTCCCTGGTGCCCTTTCAGGATGAATTGAATGTAAACTTCTGCAAGTTGGTATCAGTCAGCGCCGATGAACCGAAAGTGTCCTCTGCCTTCCGGGCGGGATTAGGCGCACAATGGACTTTTTTCAGTGATACTGAAAGGAAAGTGATCAAGGAACTGAATATCCTCGATGAAACGGAAGGTGAATATGCTTATCGCTCCCTGCCTTACACCTTTGTCCTAAAACCCAATCTGGAAATTCACAAAATATACAATGGCTGGTATTTCGTCGGCCGTCCAACGCTAGAAGAATTACGTCAGGATTTACGTGAAGTCATGCGCCAAATGGATTATTATTCCTATGAAGCATTCAATTCGGAGCATGTCAAAAAGATTCGCATTCCTCAGCAAACGTGGCTGGAAGAACAACCCGCTCCTACTTCAGTAGGTGTAGTCGATTCCTTTGACCTCAGGACTGGTAATGGCTATATCAAACCCGCAGATTCCGGAGAACTGATCTTCTTCAATTTTACCGCCATCCCCGGAGAGGGATATCGCACCATAAGACCCGGCACAAGGGTCCAGTTCGATTTGGAGCAAACTCATACCGGGTTATCCGCATTTAATGTCCAACCAAAAGGCCAATAAATAAGAAAGCCTGCGGAGCATCCGACAGGCTTTCACTTCAATCAATAAAACTATAGACTAGAATACTTTAAATTCAGTTCTTCTATTTGCCAGGTGTTCATCTTCAGAACATTTCACTCCATCGGCGCATTCATTCAGTAATCGTTCTTCGCCATATCCAACTGCCAGCAATCGCTCTTTACTGATTCCTTTACTGATCAAATACTCAACGACAGATTTTGCTCTTCTCTCAGACAATGCCTGATTACTTTCTGAGCTTCCTCTGGCATCTGTATGTGACCCAATTTCTATGATAGCATCAGGGTTATCATTGAGGAATTCCAGCAAGTTCTCATTAATGATATTGATCGAATTGGCAGTCAATTCAGCACTTCCAACCTTATAGTTGATAGGCAATACAATACCTCGATCCGGAATGGTGCATGGCACTTCTCTCCATACAGTGAGGCCACCTCGCTTCTCCAATACACGTCTGGTATACGCGGTATATTCGGCAGGCACTTCCACTTCTCTGGTCGTTTCATCGCTCACCAAAACGGTTCGCTCAATTTCCTTGGTTACTTCAGGAATCACTTCCGTTCTGTAAGAAGGCTCTTTTACGACTTCCTGCCTTTCCACAACAATATATTCTCCCAAAACTCTTTCTGATTCAGTTGTTTGATCTTTGGTCTTTCTCTGCACTGGAATATCTCTGGTAACCGCTGGAATCTCCACATAATGAAGTACTCGGCAATCCTCAGGATCAATCGATGGGCAATCAGGATCTTTTTCACCGGCTACCCATCGACCAGACTTTGACTTCACTTCCACTGTCTCGACTTCATCTTTGAAATCTTCGTCCAGCACTGTCAACTTATTATAAGGATCTTTCACCCAAATGGTATCATAAACAGTTCGGTATTCTGCTTCCTCAAAAATGTACTTTTTGGATTCTGGTTTTACCACTACCGTTTCCGTCACGGTCTTATATTCAGCAGGAACAACTTCAAGTCGAGTGTAGGCATCTTTTACTTTGACTTTAATCTCTTCGACTCGGTACTCATCAGGAGTGACACACTTGGCATAACACTTTCCTGGCTCAGGGTCTTCTGGAAGACCATCTTGTGCATAAACACTCATGGAACAAACCATGAACAATAGGATTACAACGTTTCTCATGTCTAATTTTAGGTTAGTAAGGATGATTATTTGGTCCAAAACAATCATCAAGAGTGCCTTAATCTGTCAGATATTCGTCGGATCAGCCAAAACACTCGACAGACTAATTCTTTTTCTCGAACAACCTTTTTGCACCACAACTTGCGATGAACCTTCGTACATTATCGCTTCAAATAGGTCATGAATCCATCAGGGCTAAATACATCAGATCAATTAAATTGTAAGTCCGATTAAGCGAAACAGCCTTCTTTCAGCACAATGGAAGTACATCACGACTACATCACACCTATTCTAGGCGTTTTATCAGCCTTTTAGCTGACGTTTTTTTATTAACATTAGACTTCAAGATTAATTAGACAATTAATTAGACATGACCCAATCTACTGCTTCAAAAGTTCCCTTTGGCCAGAAAGTGGCATTCGGGATCGGCATGCTGGCTAATCAGATGTTTCCCGCCATTCTCGGTATTTTCATGGTTGTTCTCGTCCAGGACCTGGGTTTTCCCGGTTGGATGTGGGGCGTCATCTATTTCTTCCCCAGAATATTCGACTGTTTCACCGACCCTGTGATGGGATTCATCTCGGACAACACCAAATCCAAGTGGGGTCGACGAAGACAATATGTGCTTATCGGCGGACTAATCATGGGTGTGGCCTTCATAATGATGTGGCAATTGTTCAGAGAAAACAGCCTGGAGTACAACTTCATTTATTTCATGTTATGGTCATTTGGTTTCTATATCGGTTTGACCATTTTCAGTGTGCCTTACGTAGCCATGGGCTATGAAATGAGCGACGATTTTCATGAGCGTACCAGTATCATGGCTGTTGCACAATGGGTCGGACAGTGGGCCTGGGTGATCGCCCCCTGGTTCTGGGTTTTCATGTATGACACGGA
This sequence comes from Cytophagales bacterium, assembly GCA_033344775.1. Taxonomy (NCBI): domain Bacteria; kingdom Pseudomonadati; phylum Bacteroidota; class Cytophagia; order Cytophagales; species Cytophagales bacterium. The sequence continues at coordinate 903,362 of JAWPMT010000001.1, forward strand.
TCTCTTTTCATCCGCAGATGTGGCTACCCGAGAGTTAGCCGTGTATGTAGCTATCTTTTGTACCATTTGTGCGATTGTACCGGCGGTCTTCATCAAGAGTAAATCCACCCTGGACGAAGACTATGTTCCAATGACACTAAGCAATATTGGTGGTCCGATCAAAGATATCATCAACGGTTTCGTGGAAGCCTTTTCCATTAAGCCTTTTCGTCAATTATGTATTGCTACGTTTTTGATCTACAATACCTTCTTTACGATTGCCAGCTTCTCCTTTTTCATTGTCGTTTACTACTTATTCAATGGAGATGCAGAGGCGGCCGGTGTATGGCCTACCCTTTTCGGAAGCGTAGGAGCCCTTGTGACCACATTTATTGTGATCCCTATCGTAGCTCGGTTGTCCAAGACCATGGGCAAAAAGAAAGCATTCATCCTATCGCAAGCGATTTCTGTACTGGGATATATTTTATTGTGGTTCTTATTTATCCCTGGTAAGCCATATATGTTCATGATTGCCTTGCCATTCTTCTCATTCGGAATCGGTAGTTTATTTACGCTCATGATGTCCATGACTGCTGACGTAATCGACTTGGATGAACTCAATACAGGCAAAAGACGAGAAGGCATTTTTGGAGCCATCTACTGGTGGATGGTTAAGTTTGGATTTGCGATTGCCGGCGGACTTAGCGGGGTTATCATGTCTGTCGTAGGGTTTGACTCTAACCTGGCTGTACAACCTGAAGGAGCCGTATTTGGGTTGAGGGTATTCTATTCAGGCTTTCCGATCATTGGTACCATCATCGCTATTTTGGTGATGTTGAAATATGACGTGACCGAAGAAAAAGCCACTGAAGTTTCTGCACAGCTCAAAGCCAGAAAAGCACAGGCTGCGCAGGCTGAAGCAGCGTAAATATAGATATAATCATGAAGAGATATGAATGAGTGCTTCGGCACTCTTTTTTTTGTCTTTGGCGTTTAATTTCCAGCGGAGAAATTAAAAATAAGAAAATGATAACCTTTTGACCGTTAAAATGGCATAACTTCTACAAGTGTTGAAATAATCAGCACTTTTTCTTTACCTTTAAGTTCTACAAGTATTGAACAAATGCAGCAACTCGGATATTTGGAAGAAACAGTGTTATTGATCATTCTCAGCATGGAAGGTTATGCCTACGGTTTTTCAGTCTCAGAAGCCTATAAAGATCATACGGGCAAAACCATCTCCATCAGTGCCATTCACAGTGTCTTATCAAGGCTGGAGAAAAAAGGATTGATCAGTTCTGAAATGGGTGGAGCCTCTGAAGATCGCGGAGGTCGTCGTAAGCGATTATTCTCCCCTACCAATCAAGCCAAAGAGGTGATTCAGGAAATTAAGAAATCCAGACAGGCTCTTTGGACACAGATACCTGGCCTCACATGAAAAAGCGTCCTACTCCTCCTCGACTGGCCAGTTGGTGGCTACGGCAATACTGTTCCGAAGACCTGGTCGAGGAAATCCAGGGAGACCTCCTGGAAGCTTACTATTTCCGTCTAAACATTCATGGTAAGCTTCAGGCAGACCTACGCTATTTCCGAGATGTGCTACAATTTTTTAAGCCTTATTCATTCGAAAAGCACTCCAGAAGTAAACAATTCATTCCTATGTTCAGCAATTACCTGAAAATCTCCATACGAAACATCTTCAAACACAAGTCTTTCACGGCCATCAACTTGATTGGATTAAGCCTTGGCATCACTTCAGTGGTATTGATCGCCCTCCATATTCAGCATGAATTGAGTTATGATCGTTCTTTTCCCGATTCAGAAAACATCTACCGGCTGGTCAATGAGTATCGCGACCAGACCTACACCTGCATGAATTTTGACGATTATTATGGGTCAGATTCCGATACGCAGCTCAGACTTTCGGATCATATCAGGAAGTACGATGGCGTTGAAGAAGCTTGTCACTTTGTCCCCAATCTGAGTGCCATTGGCCCTAATCGGCAATGGTATTTACGTGCTAATCAAAAGGAAATGGTGATGGATCAATTGCTCTTTACCAATACGGGACATGCTTTTCAATCTATCTTTCCCCAACAATTTCTTAAAGGTAGCCCTGCCGATGCCTACGGCGATTATCAAACGGTGGTATTGACTGCTGATGTGGCAAAACGCATTTATGGTACTGACTGGTCCTTGAAGCATCTAATCGGTCAATTCATTGAAATAGGTCAGGAATCCTTCGAAATCGGAGGTGTTGTGGCAAATCCAGTAGCGAACACGCATTTCAACTTCGATATGATCATTCACCAGCAAAATATCCCAAGTTGGGGAGCATACACGTATTTCAAAACCAGTCCGGCTACTTCTGGTAACGCTATTCTGGCACAAGTTAACCAGGACATTGAAACGGTTTACCCTGGCTATACAGCGGATGTATTAAGCAAGGGCGTGAAGCTGGTATCCTTACACGACATCCATTTCACCGACAACATGCTATACGAAATCAAACCAATCGCCAACAAACAATACCTGGCCACTTTTGGATTGATCGGAGTTGTGATCCTGTTGATCATCTGGACAAATTATGCAAACCTCTCTGTTGCCTTGTACACTGGTCGGCAAAAAGAATTGGCCATCAGAAAGGTTATGGGTGCTCGAAGTAAGGATGTATCTCTTCAAGTCACCTTTGAGGCGTTTTTGTTGGCATTAATGTGCTTTCCATTCATTATCGTATTACTTTACGTCACGCTCCCCTACGCAAATAAATTACTGGGAATAGCAATTGCGGAATCCTTAATTTTCGAGGCTCCCACCCTTTTCGGCATCACTGGACTGCTGCTGGTCACTGGGATCATCAGTGGACTTTACCCTGCGGTGGTTTACAGCCATAGATCCGTTCAAGCCATGGTTACCAGCAAGTTGAATACAAAAAAAAGTCGTGGTGCTTTACAGTTCAGAAATGTGCTGCTCACGGCTCAGTTCTTCATGTTGATCGGATTGATGAGCTTGTCTATGATCATCATGAAGCAGATGCAGTATGTGCAGCACAAGCAATTGGGGTTTAATTCAGAAGGGGTAGTTTATTTCGACATCAACGATGCGAACAAGTTTCAGCTCCTAAAAACTGAATTGAAACAAATGCCTGCAGTAGCAGCAATTGGTAAAGGCATGATCCCCGGACAGGACATGTACAATCAGCTGACTTACAAAATGCGGAATGGCCCAACCACTTTCTCAGACGGCACACTAATCGAAACTTCATTAGGCAGCATGCAAGTCTACGGGATCGAATCAAGGGCTTTTGAGCGATTAGATACGGATGCAACCATTTTTGTGATCAATGAAACCGCTGCAAAAAAACTTGCCAATGACCTCAACATTAAGCCGCAAGAATTGATAGGACAAACGATCATCACAGAGCCCGAATGGGAAAATGAAGAGTTTGGCCAGGGCGTCCCCTACGTAATTGCTGATATCATTGACGATTTTGACTATTTCAGTCTGAAATATGCATCCCAGCCGCTACTCATCGGTGTGAATAATCGGCCCGATTCCTGGACTTACAACATGATCCTTCGGGTTACTACGGATAATTGGCCAGGTACGCTGCACCAATTGGAACAAGCGTACTTAAAAGTCGAAACCGAAAATCCCTTTAACGTTCAATTCCTCGATGATAATCTGCAGGAACTTTATGCAAATGAAAGAAACGCAGGTATCCTGACAGTATTATTAACTGGTATCTGTGTCGTGTTGGCTGTCATGGGATTGATTGGCATTGTTGGCTATTTCACCTTTACACGAAGAAAAGAAATCGGCATCAGAAAAGTTTTTGGAGCTACGATCCAGCAAGTCTTCCGATTGATTTTCAAAGAGTATGTCATGATGCTGATCATCGCGACTTTACTCACCCTTCCCATCTCCATTTATTTGGGAAATGAATGGTTGACTGTATTTGCTTACCGCATATCCCCGAGTTTTGGGTTCATCGGCATGGTCTCCGGAAGTGTTACCTTATTGATCGTCTTGCTGGTGGTGGTGATACAATCTTACCACACGGTAAACAAGAATCCTACAGAAACTTTGCGGTATGAATAAGGGGAAAATCTATTTCATGCTGTTTTTCATAGGTTTCGGAACAATGGCTCAGGACACCCTGGAAACCACCTATCCGGGCACCACTCAACGATGGATCAAGCGATTCGAATCAGGGCATAAGATCGATGAAACGATCTACTATGATAATGATCAGATCTGGATGAAGGTACAGTATGTCAACGGTCAGGAAAAGTGGAATTGGTATCATGAAAATGGTGCTCCTTATTTTGAAGCGACCATCAAAAATGATTCACTCCAGGGATGGTATCAAATTGGATATAAAAACGGACAAATCGCCGAAAAGATCATGTATCAAAACAACCTGGAGAATGGAGTGGCATTTTTTTATTACCCCAATGGTCAACTGGCCATGCGTGGAAGCTATGAACAAGGCAGGATGTTAGAAGGTTGGCAATGCTTTGATCTTGATGGGCATCCTGCTAATGGGGATTGGCAATGGGCTTTCGCAGCGGATACCTCCAAGCTAAGAATGGAAGGAGTTGTTTTGAATGGAGCAATGATTGGGGAATGGACTTATACCTCTATTGGTAATCTGGCAACGGAAAAAGAAAAACAATTCAATGTTACTTTCCGATAAAGATGTTTTTCAATCTATTCAATAATGGTTCGGGGGTCCCCGCTCCGGCACACATTACCCACTCACATGCGATCAACCCCCAGAAGTATCTGATTTTGGCCTAAGCCATGACTACTTCCTTTTCCAGGATCTCCCATTCCAGGATATAGCTTGCCGTGCTGTTCTTTTCTACCAATATCATACTGTTAGAGTACTCGCCAGGGTCGTCATTCACAAAAAATCGGAACGTACCCAGGAAATCATTTCTACTCAGGTAATCGAAATCCCATAATTCAATTTCGTTCCAGCCTTCTTCTACCTCCAAAGTCACTTTGACCGGAGCTATGTCTCCCGAATCTACCCGATAGTAAATGTATCCTTTCGGCCATATCTTCTCCCCCTTGTGTTTCAGGTACATTTCGTCCTTATCAATCTCATCCGGGAGTGTGCAATGCACGCGATTCAATCTGATCTTTCTTTTCATCTCTTTTCTCTTGGTTTTGATTGTTATATGTTGAATAGGTTAGGAATGAAGGGCGTCCCTAACCGAATGACGCCCTAACACCAACCTCTACCACATGAAGTCTTATTGTCCCTGGCCAAGCGAGTATCCTCGCACGCCATCAAATTCATATAAATTCTCTGTTTTGATCACGTCAATACCCTCATCCAGTGCCTTGGACAGCACCTCGGGAATGCTCGACTTTTCTGCCGGATGACCGTTCTCCACTTCAAAACGGCAGCGCCAGTGATCGGTACAGAATGTTTCTTCAAATCCTTCAGGCCACACTTTTACGCCCCGGTTCGTGATCATGCTAAGCTTAACATCCGATTCCAGGTTTTTCAATTTCATGGCCAGCTCATCTACTCGGCCTCCATCCCAGTCAACAAACACGTCCACTCCTTTCAGGACTTTCGTTGCTTTAGGCTTACGCTCATACGTTGGGACTTGTATCTGTACATCTTTTGCAAAAGAGGCTGCCTTGATGTGCTCAGGTCGCTGCCCTAATCGCTCGATTACCGCTTCGGCAAATTCTTTGGTCCCTACCTTCCTCTGGCTGATGCCTTTCTTGTAGATATCTGCTGTGTGTATCCCTTCTTCGATGGTAGCAGCCCATGCATTGACAACTTTTTCAGCCACATCCTGCTGTCCGATGTGATTGAGCATCATCACCGCCCCTCTCAAAAGACCAGAAGGATTTGCTATGTTTTGTCCGGCAATATCGGGAGCAGAACCATGAATGGCTTCAAACATGGCACAGCTTGCACCAATATTGGAAGAGCCAGCCAAGCCGACTGATCCTGAAATTTGTGCAGTAATATCGGATACCACATCCCCGTAAAGGTTCGGCATCACCACTACATCAAAAATCTCTGGTGTGTCCGCCAATCGGGCGGCTCCAATATCGATGATCCAGTTGTCAGATTCAATCTCAGGATATTCTGCAGCTATTTCTTTGAATACGCGATGGAACAATCCATCGGTGTGTTTCATGATGTTGTCTTTGGTAAAGCAGCTTACTTTTTTGCGGTTATACAGTTTCGCATATTCGAAGGCATACCGTACGATCTTTTCGCACCCTGGTCGGGTGATCAATTTCAGGCATTGCACCACTTCGTTGGTTTGCTGGTGCTCTATACCCGCATACAGGTCCTCCTCATTCTCACGGATCACCACCACATCCATCTCGGGATGCTTCGTGCTGATGTAGGGATGAAAACTGTTGCACGGTCTGACATTCGCATACAAACCAAGCGACTTACGCATGGTCACATTCAGGCTTTTGTAACCTCCGCCCTGAGGAGTGGTGATTGGTGCCTTCAAAAAGATCTTGTTTTGACGGATGCTGTCCCAGGCTTCTTTACCGATCCCACTGGAATTCCCTCCAAGATAGACTTGCTCTCCTACCTTGATCTCTTCCCACTCAATACGTGCACCTGCGGCATCTAAGATCTTTAAGGTGGCGTCCATGATCTCAGGACCGATCCCATCTCCTTTTGCGAATGTTACTTTCTGCATGAAATTTTATTTTTGGGTTTTCACGCAAATTGCGGGCAAAGAGTTTATAAATCATATTTTAAAATTTTTATCAATTACATTAATTGATATTTATACTTAATTCTCTATATCGCATCAGAAAGACCAATAAGCACCTAAACGATCAAAATGAACCAGAAACACGCCATCTTAACCAATTTCGTACAACATGCCGCTGAAATTCCCGAACAGACAGCAAACATGGAAGTTGTGACGATCGGTCATTTAACAGTTGTGAACAGTGGGCTGCCGTGTGACACCTTCAACACGATCCATGTGCAAGGGAATTTCACTTCAAATGAATTGGAGCAAGCTTTAGAACCCTTTCAAAGCCAGAACCTCCCTTTTTGCTTATGGATCAGTCAGGAATATGTAAATGATTCAACCATTCATGACCTGCAGGAAGCAGGGCTACATTGCCAGGCAGAGGAAGCTGGCATGATACTGGACCTGACTGCCTATGAACCAATATCCAGCGATAAACACCAAAATATCCGTAAGGCTACTTCGCCGGAAATGATCCGTGAATTCAGCCAGGTAATTGCCAATAATTGGTCTCCTCCCGATCAGGAGGTCATCAACTTCTATGAGAAGACAGCTCCGGAATTCATACAACTTAAAGAAAGGGTTTCATTGCTAAGCTATTATCAGGATGGAGAAGCGGTGGCCACGGTAGAAGTTTTTGCTACGGATGATCAGGTCGTGGGTATTCATGGGCTGGCAACCTTAGAAGACACCAGAGGTCATGGTATTGGGTCTGCTTTGATGACCAAAGTGCTGAACGAAGCAAAAGCTGAGGGGTATTTATGGGCCGTATTGCTCGCCACTTCCGACGGTGCTGGCATCTATCAAAAACTTGGCTTTCAGACATTAACGACGTTCTATGAATATGCCTAAAAGCAGGGAGAATATACATCGCTCAACTCAGTATAGAATACTAGCTGTATCGTTGTTGCTCATCGCAACCTTATGTACAAACGGGCAAGAGTTCCAATCCTTCTTTACCGGCAATTCAGACGATATGATTACCGAACCCAAAGGAGGCATTTGCTTGATGGGCGGTGCATCCGAAGATGATGAAGCCATGCGATGGTTTTTAGAAAAAGCCAATGGCGGAGACATTCTGGTACTCCGGAGTAGTGGATCTGATGGGTACAATGAATATTTCTACTCTGAATTAGGCGTGCCCGTCAACTCGGTTGAGACAATTGTTTTTAACCAGGCGGCCGCAGCCAATGACCCCTACATTTATCAAAAAATAGCACAAGCTGAAGCAATCTGGTTTGCCGGAGGCGATCAATGGAAATACATCTCCTATTGGCGCAACACGCCTATTGATGAGTTCATCAATATAGCAGTAAAAGATCGGAATATTGCTATTGGCGGTACAAGTGCCGGCATGGCGATCATGGGCCAATTTTATTTCTCGGCCGCCAATGGCACGATACGATCTGAGGAGGCATTGGCTGATCCTTATGACCAAAGGATTACGGTAGATTCTACCACCTTCCTACAGAATGAGAATTTAGAAAACACCATTACGGATACCCATTTTGATGATCCTGATCGAAAAGGCCGATTGGTAACATTTATCGCCAGGATATTGGCTGATTATCGCACCAATGTACGAGCCATTGCTTGTGAGGAGTATACCGCGGTTTGTATAGAGCCAGATGGAATTGCGCGTGTTTTTGGAGGCTTTCCCGAGGAACAGGATTTTGCCTACTTCGTACAAATCAATTGCGTGCAGTCTGATAATCGACCTGAAACTATCTTATCCGGGGAGCCGCTACATTGGGAACAAGGAGGTGCCGCACTCAAGGTCTATCAAATACCTGGAACGGCTACGGGTACTAATACCTTCGATTTAAAAGATTGGATCACTGGTAATGGCGGAAGTTGGTGGAATTGGCAAGTAAAATCCGGTACCCTGGAAGAAAGACAGGGTGGTGAATTGAATTGTGATCCGCTTTCCACTGACGGTTTTGGCAAGGAAATGAATATTCAATTAACACCTAACCCCACCTCTGGCGAATTGGTGGTCGGTGATTTACAACCAGGCCTGGAATTAACTGATCTGAATATCATTGATGTTCTGGGAAGGCAACAGCCATTGAAGGCGACCAAAAGAACGCCGACTGAATTCCTGATTGACATGAGTGGATATGAAAATGGCTTGTATACCCTACATATTGCACAAGACCAACAAGTCAATTCGGTCAAAATCCTGAAAAAATAAAACTTTCACACCTACCAGTTCACAAGTAAAACCGACCGACTGCCAACAAACCCCTGCCAATTCACGACAAACTGACTACCGGATAAGCCTTCCAACCCGTGTCATCTTTAAAAACTATTTAAGATGATGACACTAAAACTCTTTATATCTACTGTACTCATGTTGGGTGCCTTTACGTTCGGGTTTGCCAACTATGCCAACAACGAGGAAGCTTCCGTAAGCGAGATCAAAGCGGTAGCAGAACAATTTATCGAAGTAGTCGATAAAAACGATGCCGAATCTTTACGTCAGTTGTTGCACCCGGACATGATCCAATACACCTATCTGGGAGACAAACTGATCCCTTTCAAAGGGGCGGATTTTGCTCAAATGGTTGGCGACAAAAAACTGGGTGGCGTTCCTCGAAAAATCAGCCACAAATCCGCAAAGATCATTCGCGACAACACAGCACTAGTCGTCATGAGTGCAGTCAGTAGTGAATATGACTTCATGTACCAGCTGTCCTTAGCCAAAGTCGATGACGCATGGGTAATTGTGGGTATTCTCGTCGATGTAAACAAAGTGGGATGAGGCTCCTGATCCTGGCATTATTTACGGCTCCCTTCTTTCTTCCGGAACAAAGGGGGCCGGTTCATGTCGGAGGCATGCATATGTCTTATGAGATTACGAATGACTCAGTGACTATTTCGCTAAGTGCACCGACCACAGGCTGGGTAGGCATTGGCTTCAATCAGGAAAACAACATCTTAGAAAGCGATTTGCTACTTTTTCATGTGATCGAAGGCAAGGCCTCCGGGCTTGATCTATTTGTGAAAGGAATAGGTGATCCAAGAAAAGATACCGATCTGAACGGCCATACGTCCTTCCGCATGTTGGAAGGCAAAGAAGAAAATGGCCAAACTGAAGTACAATTCAGAATAGCCCTGGACAGTCAGGACCCTAACGATTATCAACATACTCTATCTGAATCTTTTTGGTTGATCCTCGCCTATTCTGCCCATGACGATTTTGAACATCACTCACTGATGAGGCGACATGTTCCATTCGTTTTCGAACCAAAATAATTAATTCAATTTTGACAGATTAGAAAATTGTTAATAATTACCGCAGCGGCGGACCACCCCAGCCCTAAAGGGCGGCCCATAAGATTTTCGACCTTCCCCCTTTAAGGAAATGAAGCGATCCACGCACGGGGGTAAAAAGGTAATCTGTCAAAGTAGAAGTAAATTGACCCTAGAAATATGCTGACCCGTCGAAACTTATCTATCAACTTCCTGGTATGGTCACTGGTGGCATTGTTCACCTCGACGCAACTCTATTTACGTAGCTATCAATCAGAACCTGAACTGGCCAACTGGTGGCAGCAGTTTCAGGTGCAATTGCTCGTTTGGTGGGTCTGGGGATTCATCACACCCTTCATTTTTTGGTTGGTCACCCAATTTCAGATCGGTCAACGCAACCTGTTTCGTAACGCAAGCATTCACCTGATCTCCTCTATATCAATTGTGGTTTTTTACCTGGGATGCTATTCGCTGATCTGGAACCTTATGACTTCCAGCAAAGTAACACTTGAAAGCTTTGCTTCCATCTATGTCGTACTGTTCCTGGCCTTATTTCATTGGCACTTTTTCATTTACATCGCCATATTGGGATTTGTGCATGCAAGGGAATACTACCGAGAAGTGAAGGCCGAAGAATTGAAGAATTTGAGCCTGGAGAAGGATCTGATTGAAACGCAGCTTCGGATGCTCAAAATGCAGTTGCAACCGCACTTCCTATTTAATGCCCTTAACAGTATTGTCAGCTCTATCCATCGCAACAAACTGGATACAGCCATTGATATGACCACTGATTTGAGTGAACTACTCCGAATATCTCTCGCAGAATCTGACGTCCAATTGGTCTCCTTGCAGAAAGAATTGGATCACTTGAAAACGTATTTAAGAATCGAGCAACATCGCTTCAAAGACCTGGAAGTATCCTTTGAGGTAGAACAACAATTGACCGACCTGAACATTCCCAATTTCATTTTGCAGCCGCTGGTCGAAAACAGCATCAAACACGGTATTTCGCAGAAACAAAATTCGAAACGCATCAACATCGGCGCTAAAAAAGAAAAGGGGCAGTTAATAATATCCGTTTTCAACGAAGGCCCACCGTTGAAAAGTGAACAAGTGGAAGGAATTGGGTTAAGTAATATTCAGGAACGGCTGACCAATGTGTATGAAGGGCAATCTAGTTTTCATATCCATTCCGTGGAAAATGGCGTAGAAGCAGAAATAAGAATCCCTGCATGAGAAAAACTGTATTAATTGCCGACGATGAAGAAGATGCACGGGAATTACTTAAAGTTCACCTGAAGCGCCATGATCACCTGTCATTGGTCGCAGAAGCCCAAAATGGTCAGGAAGCTTTAGAAGCAATTCAAAAATGGAAACCGGACATAATCTTGTTAGACATTCAGATGCCGGAACTAAGTGGCATAGAACTGGTCGAACAATTGAAGGAAACTGCTCCCCCGCAAATCATCTTTGTTACCGCGTATGACCAGTTTGCCGTCAAGGCATTTGAGTTGAATGCAGTAGACTATCTCCTGAAACCTTTTAGCAAAGATCGATTTGATCAAACGTTAAATAAAGTGACTAATGCCACGGAAAAGCAAGATTTACAAATGCTCATGGCAACCCTTTCTCATACCATTCCAAAGAAAGAATATCTCGCTCGTTTTGCTTTCCGGGATGGACCTTCCACCCTCTTTATTCCGACCAATGAAGTGAGCATGATTATTTCCGCAGATCAATATGTTGAAGTGTTTACTACCGAAAAAAAGTATTTGATCCGACTCGCAATGGACTATCTGGAACAGGTTCTGGACCCTGCTGTGTTTTTCAGGACTCATCGTTCCTACTTTGTGAACATCAACTTTGTCACTTCAATCGAACAATACGAACCGCGCAATTTTCTGGTCCACTTACAGGGCGATTTACAGGCAAAATTAAGCAGGGATAAAAGGGACGCATTCAATCTGAAGCTATCGGGGCATGTTTGATCATCTAGTATAGGTCATATAAATAGTGCGATCCAAAATTGCTACACATCTACCACCATTTCTCCAAAACACGTTAATTACCTAAAGCTTTCTCTCCAGCTTATTCATGTTTGCTCGGGTAACGGATCGTGCCAAAGCCAGGTTGGTTTCGGCTTTGCTGGTTGCCACGTATGCCATGTACTTCCCATCTTCTGTTACTTTGATGATGTGATACTGCGTTTTCAATTCGATGAGAATGTGGTCAATGGGTTCCGATAAATGAAGGGCATTGATTGCTTTGAGTTTTGCTTTTACCACTTCCACATTGTAAGCACTGGCCACCTCCGGATTGAATGATGGATCATTACTATGCATTCCCAGGGAGGCACCGGTTGCTACATTCACAACTGATACAGCAATCAAACCAGGAATGTCTTTTTTGATCGTATCGATAAAACGATCGACTATTTCGGAATCGGCCATGAGTTAGGGGATTTAATTGAAAGGATATACGAAGAAAAGAGGATTCTGTTAGGCTGAACCTAACAAAAGGAATGAGTGGGAGTTTTTCGAGGTGAAATTGCTAAGATTAGAAAATTTATCGATCATAACTTTTACATATACCCTCATTTGAAACCGAATGACCATAATCTTTGTTGGCCTTACAACGCTTGATTAAACTTGCGCCTGAATTCCCTGTGAAGAAGCGATAATTATGACAAAAGAGGCTGTATTGAAGGCATTGAGTGAAGTGCAGGATCCGGACTTGAAAAAGGATCTGGTCACGCTCAACATGATCCAAAACATCCATATCAGTGACAATAAACTGGCGTTCGACGTGGTATTGACCACTCCGGCTTGTCCGTTGAAAGAACTGATCAAAAAGGATTGTGAAAAAGCCATCGAAAAGCACCTGGGCGAAGTTGACTTACACATCAACATGACCTCTGCTGTCACCACTGCTCGAAACGATGCACCAGTTCTTCCGGAAGTAAAAAATATCATCGCGATCGCTTCGGGGAAAGGTGGCGTTGGGAAATCCACGGTATCAGCAAATCTTGCGGTTTCGTTAGCAAAATCAGGCGCTAAAGTAGGGTTGATCGATGCAGATATTTTTGGTCCATCTGTTCCGACCATGTTTAATTGTGAGCATGAACAACCCGGTGTTACTCAGGTAGATGGTAAAAACCAGATCGTACCGGTTGAGCAATACGGGGTTAAGCTCATAAGTATAGGATTCTTATCTCCCGCTGAAAATGCAGTAGTTTGGAGAGGTCCGATGGCAAGTTCCGCTTTGAAACAATTCATCGGCGATACGGTATGGGGACCTTTGGATTATCTATTGATTGATCTGCCTCCGGGGACTTCCGATATTCACCTGACCATGGTACAAACCGTCCCCGTGACTGGTGCCATCATCGTGACCACACCACAAAAAGTCGCCATTGCGGATGCGCAGAAAGGGCTACAGATGTTCAAGCAGCCCACTATCAATGTACCCGTCTTAGGGGTCATAGAGAACATGGCGTACTTCACGCCTGAAGAATTGCCCGACAATAAATATTTTCTTTTTGGTGAAAATGGTGGTGAAAACCTGGCAAAAAAGAACGAAGTACCGTTCCTGGGACAGATCCCAATTGTACAGGCGATTCGTGAGAGCGGCGACAATGGATACCCTGCAGCATTAAAAGATGGGGTAACCTCGGAAGCTTTTCGTAATTTAGGGGCAGCAGTCGCACAACAGGTAGCTATAAGGAACGCTACGCTCTAAAAAACGACTCCAGTTGAAATGAAGGTTTGATATGAACGAGGAATTGTCACAAAACATAGAACAAGCCCTGGATAGCATCAGGCCTTATTTAGAGGCAGATGGAGGCAATGTCAAAGTACTAAAACTTGAGGAAGGAACGTTATACCTTGAACTACTGGGCAACTGTGGTTCGTGTCCTATGTCGACCATGACGCTGAAAGCTGGCGTGGAAGATGCGGTCATACGTACGGTTCCCGAAGTAAAAAAGGTAGTAGCCGTTAACTTAACCGCAAGCGATGACCCAAATGCGAAATTGCCTTTCGCGAGCTAACAAACATCTATTCACAGGCATATTTGCCCTGTTCTTTTTCCTCCTTTGTCAGAAAAGTGAAGGCCAAAGCCGATGTGCTGTTTCTCACGACTCTTATCATGAAAATCCTGAACAATTCGAAAACTGGATTCACGAACTCAGAAAAGTACCACCAGCACATCGTACCGAAAATACTGCTACACGGATCCCAGTCGTTTTTCACATCATACATCAAGGCGAACCACTAGGGGAAGGAAGTAATCTCCCACTTGAGCGCATCGAGCAACAAATGACCACCCTGAATCAGGACTTCCGAAGGTTGAACCCTGATACCTTGGCAACACCAGCAGCTTTTTTACCCGTAGCCGTAGATACCCAAATCGAGTTTGTGCTGGCCAGACAGGACCCAGACGGCTTACCTACGAATGGCATTACCCGAACCCGTGCCAGTCTGTCGACTTATCGATTTCAGGATGATGACATCCTAAAAAGTGAAGCCTACTGGCCTGCAGAAGACTATCTCAACATTTATGTATCCAATCTGGACGGCTTTTTAGGTTGGGCTACTTTCCCTTTTTCTGACCTGGTGGGAATTGACGAGATCAACAATAACCGATTGACCGATGGGGTCGCCGTAGATTTTGAATACGTAGGTTACAATCCGGAAGCAAGAGAGTTTGAAAGTCTTGGCCGTACGTTAACACACGAAATTGGGCATTTCTTTGGATTGAAACATGTCTGGGGAGACGGAGGCTGTTCGGAAGATGATTTCGTACAGGATACTCCCCTTTCCAGCACCAGTTACCAGGGCCAGTGCCCCACCGACGAAGTGGAATCCTGTTCTTCAATAGACATGTATTCGAACTTCCTTAATTACACCGACGATGCTTGCATGAATTTGTTCACTTTTGGTCAAAGGGGTCGCATGGCTTTAGTCTTGCAAAACAGCATACGTCGAAGTTCATTAAGAGATTCCAGAGCACTGGGAACTCCGGTAATGCAGGCCAATGATCTTGGAATTACAAATGTCGAAAATCCGGAAGACCTGTTTTGTGATACCTCGTTTTCTCCACAAGTTGGCATCAGAAATTTTGGCACCAATACGGTAACGAATGTTGAAATCAGCATGCTGATAGACAATGTAACGTTGCACACTTTGAACCAGGAACTGGAATTGAATACAGGAGCCACTACTACCCTTACGTTTCCTTCCGTCAATTTCGAGACTAGTGCGAATCAAGACCTGACCTTTCAGGTCGTCAGCATAAACGGGGTAACCGATGAAAATTCAAGCAATAATCTCCTTGAAATTACCGTACCCCCTGCTACCCGAGTACCATTACCTTATTTGGAGGATTTCGAATCGATCAACACCCTGATCACAAGGACCGAGATCAGCATTTCCGACCACTGGGAACGAGCAACGGCACCGTACCTCACAAGCACGGATGTCGCTGGGCAATTGAACTTCCATGGAAGCCAACGCAGACTTGGCGAATTTCATTATTTGTTGTTACCCAACCTGGATTTAACAGACGTCAATTCAGCCAGCTTATCCTTTCGATATGCGTATGCTCGATTAGGACTCAGCGATTCCAAAGATGGCTTACTCCTGATGGCATCACGTGATTGTGGCGTCACCTTTGATCAGGTACTTTTTTCAAGTTACGGAGAGGAGCTGGTCACCATTGATCGGACAATCACTAGCGCATTCACCCCTACCGGACCTGACGACTGGCAGGAAGTGGAGTTGAACATTACTTCGATCCTGGATCCAAACCTGAGACTCGCATTTGTCGGACAAAACGGATCAAACAACAACATCTACATCGATGACATTCAAATCATAGAAACGGAGCTTCAGGCTTACGATATTGGTATTACGAATGTCACACAACTTCCGGTAGTTACCTGTACCAATTTCATTTCGCCCAGAATCACGGTGGAAAATTTTGGATTTGAGACCATCAACAACTACAACTTACAATATGAACTCGCTGCCACTTCGGGACAATCTAGTGTTTCGACGGAACTCGTATCCGGTGGCGTCGAAGCAAATTCAATCGCCGTTAGTAACCTGGAGGATGGCACTTATACAGTGACTTTATCTTCGAATGCACCCAATCAAGAAACAGATCAGGATCGCTCTAACAATACCTACACCAGGAATTTTGTTATCAATAGCGAATCAGTCACCTTACCCTTTCGGGAAACCTTCGATCAGCCGGATCAATGGGTAACAGTTAACCCCACCGGAAACGCTATTTGGACACAACAAGATCAATCTGTGCAGGCTGCCGCATTCGCGACCGGAGATCTGGGTTCTGCCCATTGGTTGGTCAGTCCTGTTTTAAATACCGGAAGCTTGACGGAAGGCACCCTTCGTTTTCGAATGGCACATGCGCAAACTGGCGTGGCCAATGATCGACTACAGGTATTGTTATCGGTCAATTGTGGACAGTCTTATGACCAAATCATCTTCGACAAATCCGGAGAAGCCCTTAGCACGACCACAGCTACAACCGCTTTTACACCGACAGAAGAAGATTGGCGTGAAGAATCTATCGACATCAGTCAATACATGATTTGGGAGGAGATCAGACTCGCTTTTGTATTTACCAATGGTGGTGGCAACCACTTGTACATTGATGAAGCCGAGGTATTCCCGGTGAGACCTTCCTTTTTAAGATCATTCGAGCGGTCCATTGAAGTTTACCCAAATCCTGCGCAAGACAACTTTGCGGTCACGCTTGACATGCCACAAAAAGACGATATCGTCGTTTCTTTGGTAGACCTTTCGGGTAGGATCATTGCTCAATTCCGTGAGCCTAACGGACTGAACCAAACCTATCGGTTTCAGGTCGCTGACCTGGCCGGTCTTTACATCTTACGGGTTGCCGGAGAAAATTTCGAAAACTCCCGTCGTGTGATGATCAGAAAGTAGTGGTAGTAAGCCACAAGTGATTATCTTACCCGATCAAGTCTTTTAGACCTCTGAATCATATTAAACCCGGTCAAGCCGCGTATAAAAAACGGCATTGGCCATACAAAACTGATCTAATAAAACGTCGGACTCGCCATATCGTCAGCTGGATCTTCCGGTTTGTGTACAAGTCCATTCTTGTGCTGGTCATCCTGCAAGTATTACTCTTCATTGCCGGAGGTATCACCTTTGGTGTCTACAAGGAGGAAATTCACCATGGATTGGAATCTGCTATGGGAGAAAACCTGTTTCGAGGAGACTCCATGCATATTGGCACATTGGATTATGCCAGCACATTAATGCTGGCTCCACAATTGGAGCTGGAAGAGGTGAAGATCTGGGGGTTGGGAGCTAAACACCTAACACCTGCTTTCGATTTGGGAAAGATCGAAATCACGCTAAGTTGGCATGAAATCCTGACGATGCTATGGGACGCCAGCGAATGGTCCCGAACCAGGCCTTTCGTCAACATCAAAAATGAACGCGTAAGGGTCAAACTGAAGGGCATGAAAATCATCGACGGGACACTGACCATGACCCGGACCAGTGAAGGACATAATCACCGGCTGTTCCGTCCGCCAATGGAAAAAATCCTCCAATTTGCTTCGGGAGAATTGAAAATGGCTGGTGGATTTCGCATCAGGAAATTCGAAGCTGAGAACTTTCACCTGGATTATTACAAAGATCGTAGCAGCAACCCTCAGGAAGCACTTCCCAAGCGGTATGATGTCCAATTCGATTACATGAGCATGGACATGTCTTCTGATCCCGAACGTGCTTATTTTAACGATTTCTATGCCGAGGGCACGATTAATTCCATTCGGGTCAAAGACAATGAAGGATTGGTTGGCAGGACCTTCAAAGCAGATGGTGATGCAGAATTGATCAAACTCTCCATCCCTCAAAAACTGAATAACGATACTGGTTTTGATCTGGTCAGCGATAATTTCAATGTGACCTTCAACGACCTTACGGCAACCACACGGGGCATTCTTTCTACCCTGAACGAACGCATGCGAATGGACATTGATTTCCAAAGCAAAACAGGAACGGGTACCCGAAAAAATGAGGCCCTTTTGTCATTTTTGGAACTGACCCTCTCTGATCGTTTCCTGGACATCATCAGAAGTTATGATCCTTTGGGAGAATTGACATTTGTTGGGAAGGTGTACAACAAAGACAATGCATATGGAGGCCCGATTAAAATTGATCTGGATTACGATGCTTCCGCGACCTCTTTTCAATTTCGATTCTTCGAAAATGGTAAATCTCACCGCATCTCTGACCTGGAATTGTCGGGTGAATTTGAAGTCGGTGGTGACAGCCCCTCCTACATCACCGCTGACATCACCAATGGCGAACTTTACCCCGGACAACCTTTTCAGGGCCGTATTGTACTGGACAATGTATTTCGCAGGGAATTCATGGATTCCATCCAACAACTGGCGCAACCTCCTCTGGCGGAAGTACAATTCGAATCCAATCACGTGGATTTTAAGCGTTTGTTAGAGTTCCTGGAATTTGATGCCTACGACCAGGCCGAAGGTTTCATTGATTTTCGGGACTTTCACTTTTCTGGTCCGATTGCCAGTCTGAGCAAGTCTTATTCCGACTTGAATTATGGAGGTGAATTGCGTTTTGACAACCTGACCTTCGACAAGTCTATTCCAAAGTTACCCTTCCCCTTGCATGTGGAAGAAACAAACGGAGGCATTGTCTTTGCAAAAAACAGTGTCAAACCCAAGATGGCTTTCACGTTTAACCAGCACCCTATCGCCATCAAATCAGGCATTATCCGTGATTTCGTTCCTTACATATTCAATGAAGACCGTGATCGGCTCACCTTGGAGAATTTCAGCATTGAGGTAGATTCGGTTGAGATCAAAACCTTACTAGAAGAATTGGCAGAACTCAGTGCAGACAAAAATGACTCCTTATTAGTGGACTTTGAGCAAATCAAATCCGGCTACCAAACGGTCGTGAATAACCTGAAGATCAAAGATCTGGAAATCACCATTCCACAAGTAGACGTCAGCGAATTGTACCAGATCAAAGATGTGGCGGGCATATTTCCAATGGTTGGCCCGATACAGATGATTAATAAAATCAACATTGATGATGGCATTTCACTGGAAGTCACAAATCAAATTGGTTCAGACAGTATTCAAGTCAGTCAACGCATCCAAATGCTCAATGAAAGATTAGTCGCGGAAACTGAACTGAACCTGGCGATTGCGGATATCAATGATTTTGGCTGTCAAATCGGTATTGAAGTGCCTTTAGGAGGGCATTTATCTGAACCACTTTCGTTGGAAGGACAATGGCAGGTCACCAACTCCTGGGGGCCAAATGAGATCGAAACTTATCTTTCCGGATCGGGATCCAGAATATTCAACGAAGCACTAGACATTGATCTGCAAATTCAACAATTCGAGGCGGATCTTCGCCTGGAGGATTATCAGCTTACTCCTCCTGTAGAATTGAGCATTGGCATTCAGCTTGATGAGCAAGTGGTCGGACTCAATGTTCAGGTGAAAAATGACAGTATTTTCATTGAAACGCCAGCCCCGCAATCCCTGGAATTTGCTGTGGCCAAAAAATATCTCTCCCTGATTTGTGAAATTGACCAAAACCTCGAAAGACTTCAAAATCTGGAAGGCGTCATGACCTTCAATACCTATCTGAAGGAGCCACTTCATCAGGTTGGACTATCCATGATTACCGAAGCCAATCAGGTGGGTACTTTCGGGCTGCAAGACCTGTCTTTCGATTTCATCAAAGGATCGGATGTTATTGGCTTTCAAAACATCGATGGACGATTCCGATACGATGCAGAGGCCGTTTATATCGACCAGTTCCGGGGTAATTATGAAGATTCGGACTTTGAGATCTACAATACGCAGTTAGAAGACATCATTGGTTTCATCCTTCTGGGAGATCCGCTGGTGATCGATAGCCTGCACCTCCGGTCTAACCTGCTGGACCTGACCAGTATTCTGGAAAGTGGCGATGCATACAGCTTTCCTTGCGAAGTGGAGGAAGCGAACGTGCCAATAGAACCTCAAGCTATTTGCGAAGGCTGTCTGGTTCGAACCCAGACCCATGACACCTTCCCTGAAGCGGAACCTATCGCCTTCTCACTCCTCAATTTCCTGCAAACATCCGAAGTGAAATATGCCGATGCATATCTGGAACGCATCCTGTTTCGCCCCATTTCCGGCAGTGCGCCTTTTGAAATTGACAATCTGAGTACGAGTGTAAAGCTAGATTCCAGTCGCTTGACCCTATTGGACCTGCAAGCCAGAATGTACGATGGGCTGATCTTCCAATATCAACCTCTCAATGTCTGGGTGAAAAACCTGGATACCATCGCCGTACAGGGTGCTTACACCGTAAAGGATCTGGAATTGCATGAAGTGATCGAGAACCTGAATAACCCCTCAGTCGATGTACTCAAATCCGATCAACTGGATTTTAAAGGCAAGCTCTCCATGGATTTTGATTTCATTGATACGCTTACGCAAGCCACGGACCTTAACAACCTGGAATTCAGGATCAATAACATGCAGATCGTGGAAGGCTCTGCGTTGGAGCTGAACCGTATCGGAATGGACAAAAAATGGAAAGAGAATGTGGGTCCATTCAAACGAATGGTGGCCGGACTCTTTTTGGGTAGCTTCAAGAAAAAATTCGAGCGACCAACGCAGTATGTCATGAACCTCGAAAACCTGGTGCTTGATACTGGTTGGGTACAATTTGATGTGATGGAATTCTACAACAACCAATTCAACTTGGTGGCCAGTGGAAATTACCACATTGAAAACGGTCATCGGGATGTCGACCTGCTCCTGCAACGTAGCGAAAAGAATTATCAGTATGACAAGTTTCTATCCACCTACTGTGACAATGGTTTTCTGACCTACTTTAATGTAACCGAAGACGCAGAAAAAATTGAATTCATCTCTCCTTCTACCGAAGAACAAAATGCGCGTGATCAGGCTTTTCAGGATTGCCTGGAGGCATGCCCCTGCTCAGAAGAAGATTGCGTCAATACCTGCCTGGAACAGTTTCCTACCCTCAACAAACATCGTGAAGTACCCAACAAGATCCAGTTCAGAATAGGAAATAAACGGATCAAGGAGAGGTGTGATTAAACTATCACTAGTCTACGATAGCAGCGAGGACTGATATCAGAGCGAATACATCTCATAACTTTATCCTTGCAGGGTTCGCACCTTATGCTTTTCAGGGTCTGCAATAGTACTATTGCAAGGAAAAGAAACCCTCAGGCGCCTTGACTCGCGTATCACTCTTCTGTATCTTATCGGCACTAACCAACCCTTAGACAAATTCGTATGAAAACATCTATACAAAACCTTGTATTAGCACTAATTTTCCTGAGCTCGTGCTCGGTTTATGACCTCACGAATCTCCCCCCAGCTGATGTAAACGAAATCTACCAAAACGCATTAGCGGATGCAGTTTACCCGACCGATGCCAAAGTAGACAAAAACCTGTTCGCCATCAGTAAAGACAATCCCGACCTGACCTGGAAAACCATCAATGGTGAGGAATATGTTTTAGTAGTTTCCTGGAAAGGTGAAGAAAAATGGTACAAGCCACCGAATGTAGGTCCTGACAATGTTTACAACACGGGTACATCGCACCCGGTTTGGGTAACCGCTGCACCCCAACTGCTCAATTGGGCAAAACAAGAAACACGCTTGATGAAATGGGTAGAAGACGGAGCAATCGAACAAGTAAACAGCAGACTGAAACAATTACTGGGACTCCCTCCCAACCCAGGAAACCCCTACAACTATTTTGTAGAATTCTGGGTAAATCCCAGCGACCTGTTCAGACCTTGTCCTGATCGCGAAATTGATGATAATGAATGCGAGGCATGCAACGCTACCGACACTACCTTTCAAACGTGGATCAATGATACCCGGAATGCTCGTTATTATGACACATGCGAATTATTGGACCGATATCCATGGACCGCTCTGGGATACACCTACGATTGGTCACCAGCTAACAAAACACATCGTGGCATGAGTGAGTACGTGATCCATAACAATGCCAACATCATTGTCAATAAGATCTACACCACGGAAGCGTATTTGAAGCAGCAATGATCGATCGGGAAGGGAGTTAATTTCTACTTAAATCAACCACTTGTAAGAAATTCTCTCCCTTTCCATACCTATCTACTTGACTAATCTGCTTTCTATCACTAAATTGATAGGGTAAGTACAACCAGTTTTGCTCCTTCTTAGGTATCATTTTCATCATACCTCGTAGGCACAAAACATACAACCATCATTTTACACTCTTATGAGTTCCACCTTGCTAGTTCCCTTGCAGATTGATGCACTCTGCCTGGAAAAAGACCAGTTGGCTATTGAAGCAAGTGCCGATTTTAGTCGCCTACCTTTTCAAAAAGATGGTGCAGATCAAAACCCCAATAGCCTCAACATTAGTGATACCGTACTGTCGAACGAATTTCAAAACCTGAACTTCACACTAAAAAAGGGCATCCACCTTCACTGGGCAATGCCCGATGGTTTGACCATGGGTGTCCAGGATACCAACAAGAAAATTGTCTATCCGCAAATTCCCAATCGTTGGTTGATCACCAAGTATATCAACGAAAAACAGGAAGGCCAATGGATCGTTGAAAGCGACTACCTGCATCCACAAAATGCTTCGAATGATTATGGGAGTGTTTCGTACCCGATTGATCTAAAAAATTATACGGCTCAGGTCATTGCTTCAGAAATTGAGGAAACACCTTATCAGCCCTACCGATTCATCGGCAGGCAAGTTCCATATGTAGACTGGAATGAGGAAGAAAGTGTAGATCGGCTAAAAGGTCTTACCGTAGCGGGCTATGGTACACCCAGTTTTGCGGCTTTCTATCCCAACTGCTACAGCATCTTAGGGTTCCAGGAAGATACGGATACAACACCAGATGCCTTAAACAACACCGAATACACCGTCGTTGGATGGTACTCCGATACCAGTAATGACCCCCTGAATAAACTCATCCGAGACAACAGCGGTAAAACCATTGGTGAATTTCGCGAATTGATCAAAGGCACCTTCAATTGGGAAATACCTGAAGATGCTGATGCAGCCCCTGAGAACATGGTTTGCTTCGGACACCTCTCTTTTAATGCAAATACCAGGTCGTTTGAGTCCACTCGTACGACCGATGTGGAGTTAGCGATTGGTAATTCCGGAAAAGAAGCCTTGTCAGCGTACATGGCCACTAAATTCCATCCGGACAAGAAGAAAGTTGCCGAAGAACAGCTGATGGCCATTCAACTCAGCAACATGGTCAATACGACAGGAACGGATGTAGGCCCTGCATTTCGACAAGCCTTTCACGACGATCAGTTTGCCAGTAAAAACGGCCAGACAGTCTGGGTGGTCACGCTTCAAAGCAATACCAACAATACAACAGACAAGTCCAGTCAAAATAACAAAGATGAAAACATTCAATTACCCCCAAACTTAACCCATCAGCTCAATGACCTGAACCTATCCCAAGCTGCATTTGAACAATCATCGAATCGGATCGAAGGCCTCAGGCATTCCCTTTTTTCCGATTGGTACAAATACATGGTGAGTGCCTACCCTGCCTCCGATGAGGTCGGTGCCTATCCTGACATGAACCTGATCCGATATTACATCGAGCAGAAAAGCATTCCGGAACTAGAAAACCTGATCGAAGAAACCGGAACCTTGTTCGTCGAAAAAGACAAAAGCACTGGGATTATCACCTCTCTAAAAGGTGAAGGAGTAGATACGGTAGCAGCCCGGGTAAGCGGCTATTTTGCAGGATTAAAAACACTCGTAGACAGCTACAATACAGGAGAGCCTGAAGCCACCTATTTCACAGCCCTTTGTAATCAGGGAGCGATACCTTCTGATGTTACTTCCGACGCTGGGATCACCTGGGTACCAAACACCCCGATAACAGATCAATGCCTACAATTCAGCGGAAGAAACTTCCTAACCTATAACATCTCTGAGGGTTGTAGAGGAATTTCTTTTTGGACAAAGATCATTGGGCAACAAAATCACGATGCGGTCTTCTTCAACCTGGAAGAGGTAGACAATAGTTCAATTGGTGTTTCTGGTTTTGGAACGTTTTGGAATCGCGTGTCTATCAATGGGGTTGTAATAAATCCTGAAATCAACAAAGACTGGGGTAGTTTCCCAAAAGACCAGTGGATCCATATTTACCTGGAGTCTGCGACCCATTTCAATGGGAATCTTTATCTATTGAGCTCCGATGGTACCCAACAATTCACCAGAGGAAACCTGACTAGTTTTCGGCTATTTAATAGCCCATTAAGTGAGGATGACATTTATACCGACAGGAACATCTTCCAAAAGAATCAGGCCGTCATCAGGCAGCAACCGGGGCCCAGGTATTATCAAACCAAAGAGCCGGTTTTACTCTTATCCGGTGATGATGTCAAACCTTCTCTCCGACATGGATACGATGGCAGGCAACACGAGGAAGATCTGATGGTTTGCAACATAGATTCAACACTCGTACTCCCACTGACCAAAGCGGGCATTGAATCATCCACTATACTGGACGATATAAGGAATAAAAAACCTGGCAATGATACCGAGCTGATGGGATATCAATCCTGGGAAGAAATGCCCTGGAATCCCTTCATGTTCGAATGGGAAACAGCTAACTACCCCCTGCTAAAAGAGAATGCATCCACAGCATCGGAAGAAAGTACATCAGGAAGCGATGCATTAATAGCATCGGGAGGCAATTATCCGATCTCCTTCATCGAAGACAATTTCATTCAGGAAATGAACAAAGAGCAGTTGGCATTGAATGACAATGCTACTGTCTCTGGTGATCCTCAGATCTACAAAGGCTATACCATCATCACCAACCAGGCACAATTGCTGCTACAAGCGCAAGTCATTGTGTTCCTCAACAAACAACGAACCAATGATTTCATCGCGCAATTTGGGATCACCATAGAAACAGAGGAGCAGCAAACCAGTTTTAATGATTGGATCGCGGACAAGCCTAAACTTTCAGAAAGTAATTTCGAGGAATATACTGACTGGATCGATTCACTGCCTGAATATCTCTATACTGATACGCCAAACAACATCATTCGACAGGCCATTGGTGCCTACACAGAGGTAACACAACTTAATGTTCAATCTCAAGCCCTGGGTGGATTCAATCAGGCGCTGCTGATGTTTAATCAGGCACTACAATTACCCATCAGCGATGCATTGGGTTATGATAACGCGAAGGAATTTGCCGAAAAAGTTGCCGATCTGGTATTGGGAGCCAACAAATCCGTGGCACATCCATTGAATACCTTTATGCCACTGCGAACCGGAAGCCTGAATTTGATGAATGTACGTATCATTGACACGTTTGGTCAATACAAGGATGTCAATAATCTGGAAGCACTGATCATTCCCGAATCGATGCGCTTCGACAGTTCTGAAGGTTACGGACATTTCTACCTACCCCCGGCAATTTCGCAGCCAGCACGACTCAATTTTAGATGGCTGGCAGCCGATAATGGAGAACAGGAAGTCAACAGCGCACAAAGCAGCAATCCGATCTGTGGATGGGTGGTAGCTAATTTCATGGACTTGTCCATCATGGTGTACGATCAAAATGGATACAGTCTTGGCTACATCGATAAAAATGCCTTCTGGCAGCCTACACCAGGCGACAGCACTCCATTGGACCCAAGGTTCATTGAAAACAAGTATCTGAAAAATGTAGTCCGGCAACTCTCCATCACTGATGGTGAAAGTAACGAAGCAAAAGCACAATACATTTTGGATTTCATCAACATGATGAATGAAGCACTGACCAACATCACCCCAGCCAACGCTGCGCAGCTAACCGGAACTGCCATATTGATGGGAAGACCGATTGCTGTTGTTCGTACTTTTCTTGATCTGGAAGTGAAAGGCAACCTGGCAAACAATCAAAGTTGGAATGCCTTCCGTGCTGATCTTAATGCATCAAAAAGAACCACCAATGATTTTGAAAAGGTGCTTTTCCCACTCCGAGTAGGTGACAGGAGTCAACTGAATGATGGTCTAGTGGGCTACTGGAAGGAAGATGAAACCAACCAATTATCTTCTGCATTTTACACGACGATTGCTTCCGGTGTAGTAACCAATGCTGATATTGTTGCTTTCGAAGATGCTCGTACACATTTGCAACAGTCCATTGATGCAGAAGGTCAGAACCTAACCATGTTGGTCGACCCGAATGGAAGTGTACATGCGCACTCTGGTGTCTTACCCACCAAAAGCATTGCCATTCCTTCCAGCAAATTTGCGAAGGCCATTCAGAACATCAACATTACTTTCCTGTCGACACCCATCATCACTCCCAGGGATTTGGTGGCTGTTTCGCTGCCTAATGAAGCAGGTTTCAACTGGTCGTGGGTAGCCAAACATGGGCAAACATGGAAAACCGTGGATGCTGTCGGGTCAGTAACCATCAATGATTTTACCATAAGGTTCAATAATGGCCTGGAAATATGGGATGCTTTAGTGAGCAATAACTGGATCAGTACCCAGGACAATGCCACAGCACAGGTCATTGCTGAAAATCAACGTCTTACGACGGACCTTGGGGGCACTTTCAGTACCCAGCTCGTTGAGATCCAAAAAATACTGACCGCTGCCAAGATCAACCCATTCAGCTATGACGGGACTTTTAAAAACCCCGTGGAAGCCATTGAAGGATGGCTCAAACTAACACCACAAAAATCATAAGAAATTGAAATCGCTTACAAATTATATCATTCCGAAACCCTCTAAATTTTTAAGACCATGAGCTTGCAAAATGATTACACCAAAAGTTATCCGTTGGACGTACGGCTGCTCAATCAGGACCATGAAAGCGTCTTATACATTTCCAATGACCCACAGAACGTAAGCATAACGATCACCAACGTTTCGGATGAAGCCATACAATTTAATTCACCTGAATCAAGCACATCTGCCGATGACTTTCATCAAATTTTGGTCACATTTAAGCCCGATATCATTGACCCCACGAATGACATTACCGTAAGTTCTGACCACAGTTGGGCAATGGGTAAGGCCAAGGTAGCCACTAATGGAAGTATCATAGTTGCTTTCCAATTGAGTGAAGTTTTGGTCTTACAACCCGCAGAACAAACCACCATTGCCCTGGCTAACTTAAAAGCCAACGCAAGTTCCGGAGCTCGCGTAACGCAAGTTCAGGTCAACGTGGATGAGATCAGTTTCACTTCTGATACCAATAAACTGATCCCCTATACACTTACTACGCAACTGAGCATCATTAACCAGCGAGGTAAAAAGAACATTCCACTTCATTTTGGATTTGCAGGATCCAATACGATATTGAATGATGGTGTATCGGCAAGTAAGCTAACGCTACAAATCACTAACATCGCTACGATCAATTCACTCAATCCTGACTTATCCGAAATCACATTCAATTGCGATAGCGAATCCAATAGTCAATCCTACTTCACGATCAGTTTCTTGGCTTCCGATGATAAGAATACGGAGAATGCCCTAGCCGATGCCAGCGATATATCAGGAATCATTGTAACCGATCTTAATAAGTCGTGGAGCACGAATGAGGATGTTCAAGGGAGCAATGCAGATTGGATTTTGACTCCAAGTTCGGTATTACCTCCCATGAAAAGTGGGGAATCAATAGATCTTGACATCAGCAACATCATTAGCAGTGCGGGAACCGGCCTCACCTACATGAAAGTCAGTTACTTCAACATTCCAGGCTACTGGGATGGAGATGTAATGGTTCCTATTATGAAGCAACCTTTAGTAATGCGAAGCCTTCCATACGACTCGAGTGGAAATAAAGGAAGTGTTGTTGGCATTGGAATGATGCCGAAAACGGAATCAACCGTAACTGTTGATGATAATCCCAGTAATACTGGAAATTTAATTGTGGAAGGAAACGTTCAGGTGAATGGAAGGATAGCGGACACTTCCGGAGGAACTGTACCAGCTGGTGCGATTATCATGTGGTCGGGACCATCCGATCAGATTCCCGATGGATGGGCGTTGTGTAATGGTGAAAATAAAACACCAAATTTGACGGATCGTTTTGTTATGGGCTCTGGAACATATGTATCCCATGCCGAGGGTGGTAGGAATAAGATCACATTATCCGAAGACCAACTCCCGAAACATAAACATGACGTAACCATTCCTGAAAGTGGGGCTCATAAGCATCGACTGTATGTAGATTCAGGATCAGGTGGGAATTCGTCATATGATCCAATTGACTATAATATCCTAACTGTGGAACAATATGGAAAATACGAACCAGATCATCGTGCCATTGTTGACGCAGATATAAGCGCACATACACATGAGGTAGAAGAGAATTTCAAGGGTAGCAACGCAGAAATTGACATTACTCCTCCATTCTATACCCTCTGCTTTATCATCAAATTGGATAGTTTGACCGGTAAGATTCCCACGTTTACGCCAACACCATCAACAGAAGCATAACGCCATGTTATCCAATCTCATTAATATAATCAATGATGCAAGTGGAGATGGCACGCTGGTATTGGACACCAATCTCGATCCAGCCTTGGAAAGCCTTCTTGCTCCCTTGGGATTAAACGCCATCACACTGGAAGAAGTGGCCGATGCTGATTCGGGTGATACACAACTTTTTCGTATCGAATTTGAAGCAGAATTGATCGGCCTGACCAACGGATTCAGCGCATTGGCTAGTCTTGCTGGTGGCAGTGAATCAGATCTAGAATTGCCTTCAGGCTTGAGTGGACTGGCTTCTTTCTATTTAGCTGCTTTGGAATTAGGTTTCAACTCGACTGATCAAAAGCTGAGTGTTATTACTTTCACAGTAGCTACCATTGAACCCTGGAATACCCCCATTCCGGACTTTTCTATTCTGGGGATCAATACTACCTGGACCTACACTTTTAATTCGGAAGGCAACAGCATTGAGGGAGAAGTAACCGGAGCCCTGCAAATCGGCTATGAAAGTGCAGCTGTGTATCTGGATGTCAGTGCTTACATGCCAGACTTCAATATAACTGCCCAGTTATCTGAAGGCGATTCGATCGAAGTAAAAGACCTGCTGAATTACTATTTCGGTAATACGGTCACTTTCGATACCAATATGTCGATCGACCAATGTATTGTATACGCTTATCCCTCAGAGCAGACCTATACCCTTTCCGCAGCCTTTGCAGATGTTTGGAACATCGAAACCGATAGTGCATCCTTTGGACTCGATCCGGTCAACGTGGACATGGCGTATGACAATACGGCACTTACACTCAACCTGGGGGCGGGCTTCAACTTGCAATTGACTACTGATGACGGAGGTGAAACAGTCTTGGCATTTGAAGTTTCTGCACAAAAAGCACCGGAAGGTCAGGGTTGGCAATTCGATGGTAATCAAACTGAAGCTTCAAGTGTCAGTATCGGCACCTTGATCAGCTACATTGCCAATCAGTTTGGAGTAGATAGCTCAGTTCCTGAAATTATCAATGACCTGACAATCAGTAATTTGGGATTCAGTTTCAATACGCTGAGTAAGGATTTCACCTTTAGCGGAGAACTGGATTTCCCCATTACTGATACTACTAGCGTAGCACTCATTTTGGACATTGCGCTTGGCCAGGCCCAGGATGGCACTTACAACAAAACGTTCACTGGTCAAATCACCATAGGAAGCGGTGACGGTGCGCTTGTTTTTGACATCACGCTTGATCAATCTGACTCGGGTTCCATACTCCTTGGCACCTACTTAGATGCGACTGGAAAAAGTATCAGCCTTAGTGATCTATTGAGCAGCATGATGGACATTTCCATTCCAGACGTGCTTACCTTCGCGATCAACAACGCCCTATACCTTTACGATAAGCCTACAAATGAAACAGCCCGGCAATTGTTTGTGGCGCAGATGGGCAATGGGCTGGATTTATCGACGATTCCAGTACTGGGAGAAACAATTGGAAGCAATCCCATCAAACTGGACTATCAGTTTCTTATCCCTTCCGGCACCTTCGAAACCGATGACCTGAGCAATTACAACACCATGCTCCCTGAAGGGTTTCCCGCTTTGCCGACGGAAAATACCTTATCGGGGATCACCATCAACATCACACTCTTGATCGGGGATAAAACCATTCCCTTAAGCCTGCCTATTTCAACGAGAAGTACTGATGATAGCACTACTTCTGGTACGGAGGATTCTACTGACAACAACACTGAAAACTCCACACCAATTGTTGCCGATGATGCAATTTCCGAAACCGAAGGAGGAACTGAAAGTGGTACCTGGTTTGACATCCAAAAGCAACTGGGACCGGTCTATTTTGATAAAATCGGACTGAACTTCTCCGATAGTAAACTCTGGTTTCTGATAGAAGCCTCACTTACGGCCGCTGGGCTCACGATTTCACTGGATGGCTTGGCCATTGGATCACCCCTCACTTCTTTTGATCCAACTTTCAGTCTTTCAGGCATTGGCATTGATTATTCAAGTGGATCAACAAACATCGGAGGTTCATTCCTGGCCACGCAAGATGCAGATGGCAATGATATCTACAGTGGAACTGCAACGATCACTGCTTCATCCATCAACATATCCGCTTTGGGCTCTTATGGTAGCGTTGATGGTGCCTCTTCCCTCTTCATCTACGCTACGGTCAATAAAGCGTTGGGCGGACCTTCGTTCTTTTATGTCACAGGAGTTGCAGCAGCTTTTGGGTACAATCGTGAACTCATCATGCCGGCCATCGAAGAAGTCAACGAGTTTCCATTGGTCACCACGGCCATGGCAGGAGAAGCCATGCCTGAACCTGGCAATGAGCAAACCTTCTTGACCGATGCATTGAATGCGCTCAACGCATATATCCCACCGTCGGAAGGGCAATACTTTCTTGCCGCAGGAGTGGCATTCACCACCTACAACATGCTCGATTCTTTTGCCTTGCTTGCTGTTTCCTTCGGCAATAAGTTTCGGATCGACATTGTGGGCTTATCCAACATGGTGCTGCCATCAAATAGCAAGGATTTCATCCTGGCAGAGATGCAATTGGCCTTAACTGCCTCGTTCGTTCCTGACGATGGTATTTTACAAGTCACTGCACAACTCACCGATGGCTCTTATTTCCTTTCGCCCGATTGTCAACTCAGTGGAGGTTTTGCTTTCTACAGCTGGTTCAGTGGAGATTATGAAGGGGACTTTGTGCTTACCATTGGGGGCTATCACCCGGATTTCAACGTTCCCAGTCACTATCCTACCGTCCCCAGACTCGGATTTGACTGGCAGGTGGATGACAGCATTAACTTAAGTGGAGATGCGTATTTTGCACTATGTGCCCACGCCTTTATGGTCGGTGGCTCTTTCAGTGCTGTTTACGCTTCGGGTTCGTTTGAAGCCTCCTTCAATTTAGGGGCTGACTTTTTGATTTCCTGGCAGCCCTACTATTATTCCGCATCATTCTATTGTTCACTGGGATGTGATTACACCTACGAACTGTTCGGCACTCATTCCATCTCTATCGAGCTTGGCGCTGATTTGGCAGTGGCAGGGCCTGATTTCGGAGGAAGCGCCTCTGTTAAGATCCTGATTTTTACCATCAAGATTAAATTCGGTGATCAGGGCAACGATGAGCCGAATCCGATTTCTTACAGTGAATTTAAGAGTGGTTTCTTACCTGCCAGCAGTGATGATAGTAGCGAAAGCGAAGTGGGTTCGATCAATTTTACTGCCGGGGTAATCGGGCAAACATCAGGTGACATAGTCATGGACATTGTCAATCCAAAGGATCTGGTGATTGCGACGGATTCAGTCATTCCAGCCAAATCCATGAAGGCCAAAGCAGCTACTGCCCCAGATAATGACCGCATCAGTAATGGCGAAATCGAAATTTCTCTCGATGATTGTGACACGGACTTTGGGGTAGCACCTATGGATCTGGATGATTCCGGAATCGAGGCAAGTGAGATCACTGTAACAGTTACCAGAGAAGGACTTGACGTTGGAGAAGATTTTGGTTATACGCCAATCACGAAGAAAATGCCAACTGCAGTCTGGGGTACTGAAATCAGTGCAGACATCAATGGTGATCGATATGTTGAAAATGCCGTAACAGGTGTTCAATTGATCCCGCAGGTCACTACTAAACCAGGACAAACCCAGCCCATTGATGCGGCTAATCTGGCTTATGACATAACACCTGTTGCTGATGCGTTCCAGTGGGAAACCTATAATTCTGAAAGCCCTCAAACGGAAAGAGGTGGTAAATCAATCGTAAGTGAATCGATCGGGAACCCTGATCTAAGGTCGAAACTACTGGAAAGAATGGGTATGAGTAACATGACTATTGACGTAAGTAATAAAGTCGCAGATGAATTACTTTATGAACCTACGGTGTATTAAAAAAATGACTTTTTGAAGGCAAAAAGAAACTGAACATGGCTGACAGTAACAAGCAAATAAAGTTCATCGAAAATCACCTACCTCCTCTGAAAGACGGGGATTATTCGATCGAGGTAAAACAAATTTTTCAGGTGGATGGTGAAGAGGAAGAAACCTATATCGCGAGCAAAGACTTCTTTGTTGCCGGTGAACGCTTTACGATCAATCCACAGGAAATCCTTGCCATTTATCCACCTTCCAACGCACAGAGCAACTATTCCCTGCAGCCACCTTACATGGCGATCAATCGGAATACCCTACCCTGGGAACGAAATGTGGAACCCACCGATGACACGACTCCATGGTTAGGCCTATTGTGCTTTACCGAAGATGAATTACGGAATATTACGGCCTCTACGGTAACCTTTGCTGACGTCAAAAACCCATCCGAAGGCTCAGAACCTTCATTTCCGGGATTGGAAGAAGAAGGCAGCACCAGTGATGATCAGCTCGTTCAAGTGATCGATGTGCCTGTTTGTATACTTGAGCCCCTCCTCAATAATGCAGAAGGATTGTCGCTGTTAGGTTCTGCTCGTAGCTCCAATAATGTAGAAAGGTCTTATTTGATGAGCAACCGGTTACCTGTCGATGGAAAGCAGCACACGGTCTATTTGGTGAGCTTTGAATCCAGATTCGAGGATGGAAGTTTTGCCATGGGAGATGCAGAAAATGTGCGTTTGGTCACTTTGTATTCTTGGAGTTTTACCAGTACGATCACTTATAAAGTTTCGGCTGGAATTCTAGCAGAATTCTCTGATGAGATTTCAGACCTATTGTCCTCAATTGTGGGACAGGTCTACACTTCCACTGATGCGTTTGAAGAGGTATTAGCAGACTTGTTAAAGGACCAGTTTGAGGATAATAAAGACAAGCTGTTAGAAGCATTTAATTACGGAAATTACGTTACTACCCTTAAACATGCAGACAGATCACCCTCTAATTTCCGTCTACCTCCTATACCCCAAATTGAAGAGGAGGACAATGAAGAACAGCAATTAGCAGAGCAGCAAATAGAAGCACTTCTGGCGAAAGGTTATACAACCATTCCCCATAAACTGCGAGAAGGAAGTCAATCCGCGGCGTTCTATCATGGGCCTTTTATTCCTTTCAAAAGCTCAGATACCGCACTGACTTATCCAATTATGGCATCTGATCAGGTCTTGTCGTATCGCAAGGACTTTGGGATGTTTGACATTGCTTATTCCTCCGCCTGGGAAATGGGCCGCTTGATCACGCTGGAACAAACAGACATTGCTAACGCCCTGTACCAATGGAAACGGAGCCACACGCACCAACAAAAGGGGCAACAACAAGTCATAGACGAAGGTACAGACCACTTACCTGGTGCACTAACAGCTACTTCGGAGGCACCTCCGATCCCACAAAATGTATCGAACTGGTTCGAGCAATTGAAGGTTCTTCAAAATGTGCCCTTCTCTTATCTTGTCCCAGATGAAAAGATGTTGCCCGTGGAATCCATTAGGTTTTTCTACATTGATAACAATTGGCTAGATGCCCTACTGGATGGTGCCTTAAGCATCGGTAGAACAACCACTGATGATCATAAAAACGATCAGGAAATCTCCAGCTTGATCAATAACGTCGAGCAGACTGTCCGTTCAGGGGTATTGATCCGATCTTCGGTGGTAGCAGCGTGGACCGATATGCAGATCAATGGTTTCAGTACTGTCCCTGATAATGAGGAAGCTCCAATTGATAGCTCGAATGAATTGCCGCTTTTGAGAATGGAACGGCTATCGCCAAACATCATGCTTTGTCTATTTGAAGGAAACGTGGCTACCATCGACATCCATGGAAAACCTGAAGCGCCACATTACGGTGTTGAGAAAAATGATCAAAATGGGTATGAAAAAACATTGAAGGATCAGGAGGGCATAGAAGATGAACAGTACGTCGTTGAAGTCCCCATCAACGATAACAACCTAATTGATTTGGAAGCCTTCAAAAACAATATTTCCAGCTATTATGAAAGTCAAAACAAAAGCTTTCTCTGGAGTGACAATCCCACCTCAGCTGAGTTTTCTGTTCAGATGCTGGAAGGCGGTGAAAAGATCCGTTTTATGATCCAAAATGAATGAATGCAACCTCTTCAAATTGACTTAAATGCTCCAGATATCGTTTCAGTTCAATCAATAAAATCGATCCCAGGTAGTGAAACAAAAGTCATAGCAGATGAATTCCTTGATTAGTCCTTCGTGCCGAAAATGAAGTGATGTGTTCGCTTCATCTATTGATTTCAGGTTCCAATGCAAATGAGTGCCTACCCACTCTTTTTGCACTCCTTCCAGCCCTTCGATGATTTGGTTGGCATCTGTACATTTCCAGGTCACTTCTTTCGGTGAATTGTATGTCACCACTTCGAATTGATACCAGGGCTCGCTCCAGGACACTTTAAAGGTTATTCCAATCCGATCCGTCAGTCGATCCTGCTTCCCCCACCAATCTCCAATTCCTGTGGTTAGTGATTCGAAGGCTTTTTCGATGCTACAATTTAAGACTACATTTTGTTGATAATCAGATTGACGGTCCATTTCTACTTTTGCTATTTCCAGTAATTTAGACCTTGTTTCTATCTTCTCAGACCTAACTCTAATCAATTTGAAAGCACATCTCAATATCAATCATAACATTCTTGAACAATTTGGTGAGCAACTGCAATTAAAGCCTTCAAATGGCGAATTATTCCTTGATGGTCCTATCGGCAAGGGCAAGATTAATCTCGTCACTCTACCGAACAGAATTGAGCGTTATCACTTTGATTTTATACTGAATCGACCATTTGAGATGTCTTCTACAAATCCCGAATCAAGTGAATGGCTCTTGATCAATATCAACCTTTCTGAAACTCAAATCAGTAAAACAGTCAATAATCAGGAAGTAAATATTCAAAAATACCTGCCAAGTGGCATGTTGTTTTACAGCCCCAAGACGTCAGTTTCCAGTGTGGCACCTCCAGAAACACCTTTTAGCATTGTCTTGATCAGATTCCATCGATCGTTGTTAGACCTCTACCCTGCACTTTCTCTCAATCAGCTGCTCTCCAACCAGGCAACAATCATCTATGAAGACCTGGATTATCATTCAGAGCATCTGTTGAAAAAAAGCATTGAGGACAGCAGCCCCCTGCTGATACATGCCTATATTTTAGAGTTTATGGGTCTTTTTTTTAATAAATTATCCAATCGGGAAAAAACATCGAATATTGAAAACCTTCACCCCGATGATGTAAAATATCTTTTTACAGCTGCTGCCTATTTACGGAACCCCTTTGCCAAAAAATCACCACAAGTAGAGGAACTAGCGAAAGTTGCTGGAATGGGGATTACCAAGTTCAATAACTCCTTTAAGCAAGTTTTTGGTACAACACCTTTGCAATACAACCTTAAAATAAAAATGGAGTACGCCAAAGAGCAACTGGTAAGAAAACATAGTTCACCATCAGAAGTTAGCTATGAACTCGGCTATTCTCACCCATCAAAATTTACAATAGCCTTTAAAAAGCAGTTTGGAATTCTTCCAAGCGAACTTTGATTTCGTTGTTTAAGGACAAAAAGTCAACATTTAGAGATAACACCTCGCTCATGGCATTACAGAGTTTTGTATAGAACTAAATACAACTCTCATGAATATTTTTTTAACTGGTGGTTCCGGGTTTGTTGGACAACATGTCATTCGTTATCTCAAGCAACAGGGACACGATATTCAGGCACTCGTAAGAAGTGAAACTGCCGCAATCAAAGTCAAAAAATTGGGCGTAGCTCCTATATTGGATGCATTGACCTCACCAGGTGATCATACTGAACGTGCACTTGCCAATTGCGAGGCTGTGGTTCACATCGCCGCACACATGGATTTTACCTACGACCCAACGCCATTCTATCAAGTTAATGTAGAAGCCACTAAGCAATTGATTGATCTTTCAAAGAAAGCTGGAGTAAAGCATTTCGTATATATCAGTGCTGCTCCTGTGGTGCCCGGTTCTCCAGTCATCAATCTGACTGAAGATGAAGCTACAAATGCTCTTCCAAAATCCTTATATCCCAAGACGAAAGCAATAGCCGAAAGAGCCGTTTTGGCAGCTAATTCTACTGGATTTAGAACCATTTCCCTTAGACCTCCAGCAGTGTGGGGTCCGCAAAACCATCATTATGAGATGCTGTTTGACAATGTCAAAAATGGCAAATGGCGATGGATTGGTGGCAGC
Organism: Cytophagales bacterium; assembly: GCA_033344775.1. Taxonomy (NCBI): domain Bacteria; kingdom Pseudomonadati; phylum Bacteroidota; class Cytophagia; order Cytophagales; species Cytophagales bacterium. The sequence continues at coordinate 940,112 of JAWPMT010000001.1, forward strand.
CAACAAGTATTATCAACGATACATGTGAAGAACCTTGCAGGTGCCATTGAATCCGCCTTGCAATCAAATATTGGTGGTGAAGCATTTTTTGTAACCGATGAGGATAATCGACCCATGAGAATCACCTTTCAATCTATATTAGAAGCCTATGACCTGGAACCCGGAGAAAAAGAGTTACCTAGAGGAATAGCCGTCTTTATGGCACACCTTTTCGGTGGATTGTGGAAACTACTGAAACTCAAATCAAGACCACCGGTAGCCCCATTGATGATCCGGCTGATGGCTACAGAATTTTCTGTATCAGATGAAAAAGCGCATAGATTATTAGGTTATAGGCCTGTGATCTCATTTGAAGAAGGGATTCGTGAACTTAAAAACAGTCAATCATGAAAGGGTTCATCTATCTATTAATTTGCTGCTTACCTTCTGTAATATTTGGTCAGGTCAAGGCTGATGATATTCTGGGACAATATTGGACGGAGAATCGGACAGGAAAAATCGAAATTTACAAAGATCAGTCTCAATACTATGGTATGATCATCTGGCGCAAAGAAGTCAGGAAAGACACTGAAAACCCTGATGAGGAGTTAAAAAGTCGGTCGGTAATAGGGATTGTTTTCCTACAAAACTTTAGCAATACCGATAAAAACGAATGGTCTGGAGGAGAGGTCTATTCCATCGACAATGGAGGGACATATAGTGGAAAAATGTGGCTTGCAAATGACGGCAAAACCCTGAAAATGAGAGGTTATCTAGGTATTTCGCTGTTAGGTCGAACAGCGACTTTACAAAGAGTGGAGTGATCATACGTAACACGATTTTTCATGATCAATTAATGGAGATTCTGGAAAAAACGCTCTAGTCACAGATAATTACGAAGCCTTCTGAGGCACAAAGATTTTGAATGAGCTATGATCTAATAAACAACCAATACGGCCAGATTTCGTGAAATATACCTATGGGAGCAGGAATAGGATTCGTGCGAGATGCGCAAAACAACGCAAGACAAAATCGAGATAACTTAAAAAATAAGCGCAATTTCGAACAAACGCACAAAAGCAAAACGACGAACAATGTATACACCTTCAAAGAAGCAACTCCAGAGGAACTTGCGGCTTGGAAAAAGAAATTTCTCAAGCAGCAACGACGAGATAACCTCATTAAAAATACCCTGGCAATAGCTATTATTGTCATGTTATCGCTGGTCGCATGGTGGATATTTACCTGAAAATTCCGGCAAGCATTCTTGATCGGAAATAAATCACCTTACACCCTGACCAATGTCATTTCAATAAAGCGGGATTTGACTTATCAATGCAGGTAAAATCCAAGTATGTCCAGTTTTCGTATCAGGCCCCGATTCAAACATTTAGTCTCAAAACCCTCAACTGAAGTAGAATCTCATATTCTTCATGCGTTAGCAATGACCCAGGAAATCTATACGGCAGGCTTTGTTCAGGGCCATACCCATTTATTAATCCCCGTGAAGGAACGACATTTCTGGAGTCCACAATTACACTTATCGACAGAAGCCACCGAAGAAGGCACCATCATCCGTGGCTTATACGGTCCGAACCCTACCGTCTGGGGGTTATTTTTCTTTGGCTACATCACCCTGGGCATGGCCTTCTTTTTCATCAGCTTTTGGGGACTGACCAAATGGAGCCTGGGACAACCTGCTACGGTCCTGTGGGCATTACCTTTCATTGCCCTGGTTGCTCTGATTTTGTATCTGATTGCGCAAATGGGCCAAAAAGTCGGTGCGGAACAGATGTTCAGATTACATCACTTCTATGAGGAAATCTTTGAGGATAAGGTGCACATCAACTGAGGGTTTGCTCATCAACCCAGTTCAAACACGTGTCCAGATCAGGGAATTGCTGTACGATATAATCACCTCGATTTTCTGCTTCTTTCGTCCACTTTTTAGTAGATAAACTTGCTAACCCAGCCTGCTTTGGCATGACACTCAAAATCATTCTTAGTCCGGCTTGTCTTGCAAAATTGGTCATATCATCACCATGCATGAAACTTTGGATCTCCTGCGAAAAGACTCCCTCGCTATTGTAAGAGTCAGCCAACCAGATACTTCCCTTGTGTTCTTGCAATACCCTCAATGCTTGTCCGGCTATTTCCTGAAAACGCTCAGTACTCATGTGCAGTTTCAGCCATTCAACCCTCAATGTTTTGTGTGATTCCAGCCAGTGAACTCTGGCATGTGGTTCTAAATTGATCTTCAACATCTACTAACGTCAGTTATACCACCTCAAAATTCACCATGAACAAAGAGACAACACAATAAATAAAGTTGAATTAGAATAATAACGTTCTGAACAAGCGTTTACTCAAACACGCTTCCAACAAGAATCAGCTGTTCAAAAAATCAAGTACAGAGTTGATCACGGAAGCATCACGCAATATCCGAAAATGCCCGGTTCCTGAAACCTCCAGAAATTCCGCCGCCGACCAATTAGCGTGTACGTTTCTTGACCGACTAATTGGAATTACTTTATCGTCCTTATCATGGATGATCATCGCTGATTCCACATTAATGGACTTCACAAAATCGCTGACATTCAAGTGTCCGACATCTCTGCCGGTAGCTGTTTCCAATTTTTTGATCAATAGAGCCTTTACCTTATTCGTGATCCCTATTGATGCAGCCACATCATCGATTCGTTCGGTAAACCGATCGGGTGTGGTGAGCATTAAATATTTATCAATTTGGATGTCCTGGTTGTCATAGAGCGCAAAACTTGTTGCTACGCCTCCAAAGGAATGACTGACCAACAATTTCACTTCAAATTTCTTAATCAGTAACCCCACCAGTTCGGTAAAGTCGAACATATTGGTCTTCCCGGAACTACTGTAGCCATGAGACGGCCCATCAAATGCATAGATCGTGTAATCTTCTTGCAGCAACTTTTCAATCAAATCCGCAAAATTGCCCGCCTGACCTTCCCACCCATGGATGAGTAGGATCTTCTTAGTCCCTTGCCCCCATTGGTACAACTTGATACTGAAATTCTTGAAAGGAAAATCCTCCTGAATGGCTTGACTGAGGATTTTGGTCTCGTGATCACGCAGCTTCTTGACCTGTGGATTGGTGAGCATCTTGTAGGCGAAGGAAACCACCATTCCCGGAGCAACGGTGGAGATGGTTTTGATGACAGACGGATGCATGTATTACCCTAACCTCCTAACGATCCAGATAACCAGGGCAATTAAAAACAACAAGATCGAAATCTTGTTGATGGTGTGCATGGCCCTAAGGTTGAAACTCTTTGGCCGTGAAGGATCAGGCTTTCTGAAATAATAGGTGATCACATCCATGAAACCGAAATAATATCCTGCTCCTTTTTTCTCTTCTTGTGGTGTTTCTTTGGCAGCCACTTCTTTGTTTTCCTCCATCTTATTTCTATTCACCAAGTTCTAATTCAAAATCTATTACGCTACAACCTCAGGCTCGGTCCAGGCCCCATCTTCCTTGATCACGTTGATCAGTTCATCCAGGGCATTTTCCGCAGGAACCGATCTTTTGACCACTTCCTGACCTTTGTACAATGTAATCTTTCCTTTTCCAGAACCTACATAACCGTAATCCGCATCAGCCATTTCCCCAGGGCCATTCACTATGCATCCCATGATCCCGATTTTCACCCCTTTAAGGTGATCGGTGCGTTTTCGGATCATTGCTGTGGTCTCTTGCAGGTCAAATAAAGTTCGTCCGCAAGAAGGACAACTGATGTATTCTGTTTTCGTGATCCGGGTCCTGGCAGCTTGTAAAATGCCGAAAGCCGTATCATTCAATAATTTGAGGTTTTCTAAACTCGGAGCAGCCTTTGCGCTTAGCATGATGCCATCTCCCATACCGTCAACCAATAACCCTCCTGCATCTGTAGAAGCCACCAACATCACACGATCCTCTTCATCCACTTCATACGTCCGTTTGATCACCACCGGCACCTGGATACCTCTCTCTTTCATTGTGACAAATCCTCTTCGCAAATCAGCCATGGCATGTACATTGGACGACTCAAGAATGATCACAAATTGGTTCTTGATCAACTCAACATCCAATTGATCCAATTCTTCCGGCTGACACAGTACGAAATTCAACTCAGGATGCAGCTTTGATTCCCCTCGTAGCTCATTATATCTGAACAATGGAAACGCATGCGCTAAATCTCCCTGTTGCCAGGCATCGGCATCCAGGATTTCCTTCAGTCCATTGGGCAGCATGAAAGGAACAGGCGTTTTTCCAGCGTAGATATAATCAGCTCCCAGGTCATTCATGCCCCATTTATCGGTTGCAGGTAAATAGAAATGACCTATTCCTTTGAGGTCTGCCATTTCTTTGATCTCGTACTGGCTAAAATCGGCAATGACACGAGGAACGTTCTCTTTGCCAAAATTCAAGACTTCTTCCGTCTTCCTCCTTGAATAAGCATAAGGATCTATCGGATATTCTTCAATAGGCTTAATCGTTGCATGATCTGCTCTGCCATTCAATTGATTGATCAACATCGCTGCAACCGGTGCTTCAGCTTCAGGCTCTTCCGTCAAAGAAACCCGAACTGTATCACCCAAACCGTCTTCCAGCAAGGTTCCAATGCCTACCGCCGACTTGATCCGTCCATCCTCAGCCTCTCCCGCTTCGGTTACACCCAAATGTAACGGATATGGCTGCAGTCCTTCTTCATCCATCTTCTGTACGAGCATGCGATAGGCTTGCACCATCACCTGTGGATTGCTGGACTTCATAGAGAGGACGATATCGTAATAGTTGAGGTCTTCGCAAATTCGCAGGAACTCCAAAGCAGATTCAACCATACCCATGGGGGTATCCCCATAACGACTCATGATCCGATCAGACAAAGACCCGTGATTCGTACCAATTCGCATCGCCGTACCATGATCTTTACAGATCTGAACCAACGGAGTGAATTTTTCCCGAATCCGCTCCAGTTCTGCTTCGTAACTGGCATCAGTATAATCGATCTCTTCAAACTTCTTTTTATCCGCGTAGTTTCCTGGATTGACGCGCACCTTTTCTACAATCCTGGCCGCCAATTCTGCTGCATTGGGTGTGAAGTGAATGTCAGCGACCAATGGTGTTTGATAACCTCTTTCCCTAAGGCCATTTTTGATGGGCTCAAGGTTCTGCGCTTCTTTGATGCTTGGCGCCGTGATCCGTACCAGTTCACAACCTGCCTCAATCATTCTTATTGACTGCTCGATCGAGCCTTGGGTATCCATCGTGTCCACAGTAGTCATGGATTGTACCCGTATGGGGTATGTTCCACCCAGGGGCATGTCTCCGATATTGACGACACGTGTTTCTCTTCTCGAATATTCCGTAAGGCTGTTACAATACAATTTCGTATTTGCCACAACCTGATCTATTGAAGCCATTTCAAGCAATTTGAAGGGTTAACACCCGGAAATTATAAATAGTTAAAGTAATAACGAATTCTCTCTAGAATCCCCATGCGCCCCCTTGTTAAGGGGGATCTTAGGTATTCATTCTTGTGCTGTGAATCCAACATCAAATATCCCCTAACTGAGGCCTTATCAGGAGGTCTTCCACCACACTACCCGGACTCAATTCAGCGGTTGTTACTACCAGCTTAGCGATATCCTGTGCTTTGATGAAACGCTCATCTGGAATGTCCATTCCATCCCAGCTAGGTGTGAGTGTGGCTCCGGGTAAAACTGAAGTCACGCGCACATCCGACTCCTTCAGTTCTTCACGGAGTACTTTAGATAATCCATAAAGGGCAAACTTGGAAATACAGTAAGATCCACCCATCGTATAAGCCATCAAACTTGCCGTAGAGCAAATATTGAAGATATGACCAGCGCCATTTGTCTTCATAGACGGAGCAATCCCGCGTGTGATGTGATAAGCGGAATATAGGTTGGTATCGATCATGAATTCCAGGCTACCCTCCTCTTCACTGAGTACTTCTCCTGGACGGAAAGTTCCTGTATTATTCACCAGCACCGATACCGGTTTGCCAATCATTTTGACGAAATCAAGAAATGCATCAATATCCTCTCTCACCGACAAGTCGGCTTTACAGGTATGGATCTTAGCTTCTTTGGACTTAAGATCCTCCTTAAGCTGCTCCAGATCCTCTTCATTTCTTGCGCAGGTGGCCACGGCATATCCAGCCGAAGTAAATGCCTCAACAATGGCCCGGCCGATGCCTTTTGTGCCGCCGGTAACAACAACAAGCTTGTGCTCCATTCGTTTTTTAGTAAAATTCGACGTAAAGTTAAGCTGGATTTTAGCCAAGAGGTTATTCAAAATAGTTTAGTTTGGCATTTATAAGATTGGATCAACGAAAACATATCGATTTGAGCGTGAATCGTCCTTATTTATTGCGCAAAAACAACACTGATTTATGAAGAGCCTTGGCCTTTATGTGATCTTCATTGGCAATCTCTTTAAGCGAATGGAGTCCTTTCGGACATACGCATCCCTGACCCTCAACGAGTGTATTAAAGTGGGTTACAACTCCGTATTCATTGTAACCGTGATTTCTTTGTTCATGGGTGCGGTGACAACCATTCAGGTGGCCTATAATTTGGTCAGCCCTTTTATTCCAGACTTAATTATTGCAAATGTCGCCAGAGATATGACCCTGCTGGAACTATCTCCTACCATCATTGGGTTGGTTTTTGCAGGGAAGATCGGCTCCAATATTGCGAGTGAACTGGGGACCATGAGGATCACCGAACAGGTAGATGCGCTTGAAGTAATGGGCATCAACGCTACTTCTTATCTCGTACTTCCCAAAATTGTGGCCTCATTGATCATGTTCCCCATGCTGGTGATCATTTCTATGTTTCTGACACTGATCGGAGGCTATTTTGCGGGTACGATGGTCGGTGTGATCAGTGGCACAGATTTCATCTCTGGCATTCGATTGAATTTTGTTCCGTTCGCGATCTACTTCGCCATCATCAAAGCGATTGCCTTTTCATTTGTGGTTGCTTCCTTGTCTGCTTTCAAAGGCTTCTACATCAAAGGTGGAGCACTGGAAGTTGGTGTGGCGTCTACTACAGCCGTCAATAATAGCTGTATTGGTATTCTCGCTGCAGATTATGTACTAGCCAATTTACTGGCCCAATACTTAGGCGCATGATAGAAGTTAGGAACATTAAGAAAAGTTTTGGCGGCAAATCAGTGCTAAACGGGATTGATGGCGTATTCGAAAAAGGGAAAGCCAATCTAATCATTGGCGCCAGTGGCACGGGAAAAAGTGTCCTGCTCAAAAACATGGTTGGATTGATCCAACCAGATCAAGGGGAAGTACTCTACAATGACCGGGATTTCACCAATGGTGATAAAAACATACAAACCGATATTCGAAGAGAAATTGGCATGCTGTTTCAGGGCGGTGCGCTCTTCGATAGCATGAACGTGGAACAGAACATCATGTTTCCACTCAATGTACTAACCGACATGGGACCATCTGAGAAACTGGACCGGGTCAATTTCTGTCTGGAGCGGGTGGACATGAAAGGGGTCAATAAGAAAATGCCTTCTGAGATCAGCGGGGGCATGAAAAAGCGGGTAGGCATTGCCAGGGCGATCGTTACCCAACCTAATTACCTCTACTGTGATGAGCCCAACTCGGGACTGGATCCTCAGACTTCCATTCGCATCGACAATTTGATCAAAGATTTGACGGACGAATACAACATGACCACTGTGGTCGTTACTCATGATATGAATTCTGTAATCGAGATTGGCGATAAGATCATGTTCCTATTCAAGGGAGACAAGCTGTGGGAAGGATCCAGTGAGGACATCATGCATACGGACGTACCGGAACTCAATGATTTCGTATTCGCCACTCGTCTTATGAAAAAGATCAAAGCGGAATAACGTTACTTGCTCATGGACTCTCCTTCAAAAGGACAAAAACGACTGCAGTTTCTTTATAAATACCTTTTCGAATTTGCAGTGGTATTTTCGGGTGTTTTCCTGGCCTTCTGGCTGACAGAGCGAAATGACCAACATAAAGCAGCCCAAAAACAAAAGGATATTTATCAGGCCATTTATGAAGATCTGCAGAGTTTTCATGAATCTGGGAAAAGGTCGAATCCCGATGGATTTATTCTGCTATTCGAAAAATGGGACAGACAATTTGATAGTTTGGTACTGATCAAAAAGATCCCTCAAAGGATGAGCATCAGAGGAGATTATTGGCAATTGCCCATTGTACAATCCATGATGCAAAGTAGCATTCTTAATGAAATTAATATCGCCACCTTCAAAAAGGTCGCGAAAATATATACCGTGCATCAAAACTTCCTGCGAACGATACAGGAATTCAATCAATACTATGATCAATATGTCACCGCGGAATATGATCAGGGTATTGAGCATTTTTATGTGCCGGGTTCTCAGCAATTAAAACCAAAATATTCTTATCTAAACCGGGCAAATTCAGATATCGCCAGATTCGCTGAGGTACTGGTAAAAATCACCGGTGAACTTGCCGCAGACATAAAAACACAACATCTTGAGTGATTTTGTGATTATCTTTTTATTACGGATTTTGAATTTAGCAACATGTATATGGACTTCTCGCAACGTATGAAACAACTCTCCATTGTTTGCCTTGTACTATTGACGTTCTTCGCTTCTGCTCAGGATTTATCGGCCCCTATCCCGATGGATGAAGCAGTGAAGAGCGGAAAATTGGACAATGGGCTAACTTATTATCTAAGAAAGAATAGTTATCCTGAAAACCGTGCGCAACTTCGTCTGGTGGTCAATGCTGGATCCATGCAGGAAGATAAATCTCAATTGGGACTCGCCCACTTCATTGAACATATGGCTTTCAATGGCAGTACGAACTTTGAAAAGAACGACCTGGTGGACTTCCTGCAGTCAATCGGAGTGGAATTCGGTGCAGATTTGAATGCTTACACCAGTTTTGATGAAACGGTTTACATCCTGCCCTTACCTACCGATGATGAAGAAGTCTTAATGAAAGGACTGACTGTGCTGGAAGACTGGGCCGGAGGAATCGCTTTCTCGGACGAGGAAATTGATAAAGAACGTGGAGTCATCATCGAAGAGTGGCGCATTGGCCAAGGTGCACAACAGCGCATGCGAGATCAGTACTTCCCAGTATTGTTTCAGGGTTCACGCTACGCCGAAAGACTTCCCATTGGTAAGAAAGACATCATCGAAAATGCACCCTATGACGAGTTGAAAAGGTTCTACAAAGATTGGTACCGTCCCGATTTGATGGCAGTAGTGGTTGTGGGTGATGTAGACCTTGACCAAATGGAAAAAGAGATCAAAAAACGTTTTTCCAAACTGAAACCAGTAAAGAAGCCTCGTCAGAAAGAATCTAACACCGTCCCTGCACACAAAGAAACGTTGGTTTCTGTGACCAAGGATGCCGAGAATCCTTATACGATCATTCAAATGATCTACAAGCGGCCTTCCCGCCCAGTGAAAACTCAGGGTGATTTCAGAAATAGCTACCTTAAATCCATTTACAATCGCATGTTGAATGCTCGTTTGTCTGAACTGACACAGACAGCTCAACCACCTTTTCTTTTCGCCAGTTCGAACTTTGGCTCTTTCGTCCGTGGAACCAGTTCTTATTCTTCATTTGCTGTAGTAGGCGAAGACAAAATTGCCAAAGGGCTGGAAACACTGGTCATGGAGAATGAGCGGGTAAGGAAATTCGGGTTTACAGAAACTGAGCTTTCCAGAACCTTACAAAACATGCTCAAGGAATATGAGAGCTATGAAAAAGAAAAAGACAAGACCGAATCTCAGAGCTACACCTCAGAATATGTCAATCACTTTCTGGAAGAAGAGCCTTCTCCCGGCATCACATACGAATTTGAATTCCTGCAGCAAATTGCACCAACCATCACTGTCGATGAGATCAATGCACTGGCAACACAATACATCACCGATGAAAACAGGGTGATCCTGGTGAATGGAATTGATAAGGAAGGTGTTTCATTGCCTTCTGAAGAAGAAGTATTGGCCATGGTAAACAATGTGGACCTATCGTCGATCACTGCTTACGAAGATGCGGTAAGCGATGATCCTTTGCTGCCTGCGCTCCCTTCTTCTGGAAAAGTTGTTTCCACTGAGACCAATGAAACAGTGGAAACGACCGAATTGATCCTATCTAATGGCATGCGGATCGTGGTAAAACCTACGGATTTCAAAAACGATGAAATTCAAATGTCCGCTTTTAGCCGTGGAGGAAGTTCACTCTACGACGATGAAGTAGCCCCTAGTGCCACTAATGCTTCTGGTGTGGCTTCCGTAGGTGGCGTCGGTGCTTTTTCAGCTGTGGAATTAAACAAAAAGCTAGCTGGCAAGAATGTATCCGTAAGACCTTACATCAGTACTCTTCAGGAGGGTTTCTCTGGTTATTCCACACCTGAAGATCTTGAAACTTTACTTCAGTTGACTCATTTGTATTTTACCCAGCCCCGAAAGGATGAAGAAGCTTTCATGGGCTTCATGGAACGCAATAAGACCTTCCTGAAAAACCTGGAGGTTAATCCTAACTTCTACTTTCAGGATCAGGTAAGTAAGATCATGTCCCAAAATCACCCTAGAGGTGGCGGATTCCCAACTGAAGAAGAACTCAATTCCATTTCTCAAGACAAAGCCCTTGATATTTACAAGGAAAGGTTTGCAAATGCCGGTGATTTCACCTTCTTTTTTGTTGGAAATATCAACCTGGAAGACGCCACTCCTCTCCTGGAAAAATACCTGGGTTCTTTGCCAGGTAATGACACCAAAGAAAACTTCCGGGACCTGGGCATCCGTCCACCAGCTGGTCCTCTGGACGAGAAGATCTACAAAGGAGTTGATGAAAAAAGTACGGTAAGATTGACCTTCGTTGGAGAGAAAAAGCTAGACGGTGAAACCCGATATCAGTGGAGGTCTCTTGCAGAAGTGGTCAGTAATTTGCTGATTGAGGTACTTCGCGAAGATGAAAGTGGTGTCTACGGAGCAGGTGCATCTGCATCGGCTACTAGTTTCCCTTATGACAACTACAGATTCAACATCAGCTTTCCATGTGCTCCGGAGAACGTAGGTCGATTGGTCGAAGCGGCAATCAACGAAGTGAAGAAAATCCAAGAAAATGGCATCGAAGAAGATGAGATCAAAAAAGTGCAGGAAGGCCAGATCAAAAACTGGGAAGAAAGCCTGAAACAAAACCGCTTTTGGATGAGTAGGTTGAATTCCTATTATTTAAATGAGGGTGATCTGAACAATTGGTATAACTACGAAAAGTACGTAGAGAACCTGAATAGTGATGACATGAAGGCCCTTGCCAACGAATTGATCGACCTTGATAAAATGATCAAAATCGTACTTTACCCGGAATCGGAGGAGTAAGATCATAGCAACTTTAAAGAGCTACAAGCTCCAAAATATAGATTGCTCGGGGTAACCCGAGCAATTTTTTTAAGTCATTGTTTTGAAATAATCTTTATCCATTTTCCAGGGTAACGGTTATTTTTACAGTAATTCAAAACGACCAATCATGAAAAGTCTTATCCTACTATTCATCACATCAGTCTTATTAATACTATCGAGTTGTAAAGAAGACCTTCCGGGTTTGCCAAGAGGTACTTGCAGACTCACCAAAGAAACAGATCTAAGAGATTACAGCCGTTCCTATAATAAAACCACCGAATTCATATATCAAGAGGACCATTTAGTGACCATTGTTGCTAGCTGGGAGCAACAAGGCACAAGCTTAAATGTTTCAGCTGATGTTTCTTATGATGAAGCAGGTCGTTTATCTCGATTAGATGTGGATGAACAGACCTATTCGGTACTTAGGTATCGTGGAGATACCATTGAAATGATTAAACATACTCCGAGTCCTTTCTACCGCGATACAACGTTGTATCTTACAAATGAAGATGGAAATATATTCCCATTGAGTAAACATGATTACGTATTTAACGAAAAAGAACAACTGACTGATATTTTCTATCATTCGGATCTATTATTACCCGATCCGGAATTATTTTCTTCTTCCCACTACGAATATGATGACCGCATAAACCCTCACCAGAATCTCCCAATCATTGCATCATTTATTAACACTTCAAGTAGTCAACCAACTTCACAAATTTTTTTCAGTTTCATTTCTTCTGACGCCTATTACGGACCAAATAATCCCACAAAATTTTCCCACATCATACAAACGGGCAACGAATACTCAGGTGAATGGACCTATTCTTACAATGATCAAGGATATCCGATTGAAAAAAGTTTTGATTCTTTCAGAACCGTGATGGAATATGAGTGCAACTGATTAAAGTCAGCGGATCTCCGTTACCGAAAAACCAACAAAATAACATGAAACGACTACTCGTTGTAATACCTGCAAAAACAATCGGAGGACTCTTAGGTGCACTCATCACCATTACTTTCTTAAGTTGTAAAGAAGATGATGCTGCTCCAGGCATATGTCGCATTCAAAGTATTGTCAACATCAACGATGGTGTAACTCGCACAGAACAGTTCGAATATAACGAGGGTATCATTTCAAGTTACTTCGCCTCGGCTCAACTCCCCGATGGCAGAGAATTCCAAATAACAGGAGTACCCTCGTACGATGATGAGGGCAGGCTCATTCGTATCAGGGTTTCAGACGATCATTACACTGAGGTCAATTATTCTGATAATAAGATGGAAGTCATCAATAACAATCCTATCCGATCATTGGCTCCTCAAACTTATCTACTTAATGAACAGAACCAAATCATTGAATTAGAAGGTGCTATCCGATATGAATACAACGAATCCGGCCAATTGATCAGAACCTTTAATCTTTTTGGAAGTGAACCATTCTTACAATTCGAGTATGAATATGACAATAGCACCAATCCGCTCCAGGGTGTTTTACTCACAGGACTACTGGTTATAGACCAAGACCCATTCATGACGATTAACCCCGTTTTCAATTTTCAGGCAGGCCCCAATAACCTTGTCAAGTCAACAAGATATGATCAACTCGGTCAAATTCTATCGGAAGTGACCTTCGATTGGGAATACAATGAACTCGGTTTACCCGTCAGCTTCGAAGGAGAGAGTCGCATGAGCAGCTACACTTACGAATGTCGATAACCGAACTGATAGATGGAATCGATGCATTAAAAAAGGCTGTCCAGAATGAACAGCCTCTTGAATTAAGAATCAGAAATATGATCCGTTAGTAACTTGGATTTTGCTCTAAGAAATCATTGTTATCAATTTCCTGTGTTGGCAAAGGCAAGACCAACCGGTCATCACTTGGAATGGACGGTTTCAATGTTCGCGCATTGCCAAGACGAATCGCATCGAACCAGGAATGGCTACCTTCAAATGCCAATTCCTTCACCTTCTCTTCCTGTAATAGCCCCAGAAACTCTTCCACCGTCCCGGCGGTAGCATCGGCCAACCCTACACGTCCTCGGATCACGTTTAAGTCGGCGAGTGCGCCTGCCAAATCCGGAGCTGCCTGCCGTGCCAAAGCTTCCGCACGGATGAAGTACAATTCAGCTAGTCGCATGATGTAAGCCGGATCGTCCTGTGTATTAACATTCGGATATTTCAGTACTTCAGGAACGCTCGGGTCAGCACTGGCTGCTTCTCTCGGGTCTCCGGCAATCAATGCCAAATACTGTGGTGTAGGACCGTAATCCTGTCTTCCACCGGAAGCCTGACTCAAGAAAAAGAACGAGTGACCGGACTGCTCTGTGGTAGCATTGGCAAACATGCCAAAAATCAACTCACTGGAGGCCAATCGGTTGATGAATATATCATCATAGACTGCCTCCAATGCAAAAGAACCTCCATCGATCACTTGCGTTGCCAGGCTTATGGCAGTTTCAAAATCCCCTTGATACAAAGCTACTCTGGCCTTCAATGCCCTTGCGGCAACCACAGAAGTCAGGTGGCTGGCGCTGAAGTCAGGGCCATTAGCGATGGCAAAGTCCAGGTCTTCGTTGATCGAGGCATAAGTCTCCGCTACTGTCGATCGGGCCAGGTCCTTATTTGTCGTATTTCCGGGAACCAATCTTAAGGGTGCACCTAAGGGTGAACCGGTATCCCAAAAACGACCAAAGAAACGCAACGCATCGAAATGTGCCAACGCTCTCAGGAATCTTGCCTCTGCGATGATCTCGTTTTTACGAGAAGCAGGACTGAACGCCATTTCGTCAATGTTCGGAACCGCTTCAATCACATTAGAAGCCCGATCCGCCATCTCATAGATGTCGTCCCAGGTTCCTGTCAGCGTATTATCTGCCGGCGAAACATTGTTGTTCTCCGAATCGAAGGTGATACTACGAGTGGTACTGGCCGTAGAACCTAAATAGATGAACTGATTCGGTCCATAGATCACTTGCATCCTGCCGTAATAACCTCCTTGATTCATGGCGGCATATGTCCCGTTGAGGGCGCTTTCCGCATCAACCGGCGTGGTGATGGCAGTAACATTGGACAAACTTTGCTGTGGCTCCGTGTCCAGGTTATCGTACAGACCACATGCACTCAAAAGCGCGATTACGGCAACTGTTAAGGCTGTTTTATTCAATATACTTTTCATTGCTATTCTTGATTAAAATCCAACTCTTACTCCAAATGTGTAGGTCTTACCACTTGGATAAGTATCATTATCCACTCCCAGTGCGGCACCTTCATTTCCTCCGAAAGTGCTTACCTCAGGATCCACACCAGAGTAATTGGTAGCAGTCCAAAGGTTGGTAGCCATCGCATAGATGTTCACATTACCCAGGAACGTGTTATTCAACAAGCTCTGGGGCAGGTCATAGGAAAGAGAGAGTGTTTTCAATCTCAGATAAGAACCATCCTCTACCAAAAAGCTTGAAACCCTACGGTTATTGTTTGGATCGCCAATGATCACTCTAGGCACGTCGGTGTTAGGGTTTTCAGGTGTCCATCTTTCCAGGTTTCTGGTAATCACATTGTCCTGATTTCTCATGAACATGGTACCTCTCAGTCCGAAGTTCATGATATCATTCCCCTGAGAAAACTGGAAGAACGCATTCAGGTTAAGGCCTTTCCAGCTCATACTACTGGTCACTCCGCCGAAAATATCCGGATTAGGGTTACCCAGGATCACCCGATCATCTTCTGTGATCTTCCCGTCACCATTAGTATCTCTGAATCGAAAGTCACCAGGAGCAGTTCCGGCTGCCTGATAGATCCCATCGGAAGCACCTGCATTGATCGCATCTATTTCTTCCTGATTCTGGAAGATGCTTTCTACTTCATATCCGAAGAAAGCACCGAGCGGCTCTCCTTCCCGGATAATGCTCTGATTGAACCCCGTGGTATTGATATCGCTTCCGTCAACCAGTTTGATCACACGGTTTCTGAATAATGTCACATTACCAGAAACATTCCAGGAGAAATCACCAAGGGCCAATACTTCACCACCTAATTCAATCTCCAGTCCTTTATTCTCCATCTCTCCGACATTTTGGAAGACACTGTTGAATCCTGATGTTCTAGGTAGAGGAACTTGTAATAAGATGTCCGTAGTTACCTTTTCGAAGTAATCAACAGAACCAGTTACCCGGCCTTCGAACAAGGCAAAGTCTACCGCCAGATCTACTTGAGTTGCTACTTCCCACTTCAGTCCTGAGTTGGCAATTTGTGAAGGTCTGGTACCTCCATTGCCGCCATAGAATACATCGCCGTTGAACAACCCACGAGAAGCAAAGTTTCCTACTTTGTGATTACCCGTAACACCCCAGCTTGCTCGCAACTTCAGGGTTTCTACAAAGGCTGCATTGAAGAACGTTTCATTCGAAAGGTTCCAGGCTAAACCCAGTGAAGGGAAAAACCCGAATCGGTTGTCTTCTCCAAATCGGGAAGAACCATCTGTTCGCACCGTACCTGTAAACAAGTAACGATCATCAAAGTTGTAGTTGACTCTGGCGAAATAAGACTGTAAGCCCCAATCTGTAATCAATCCATCCGCGTTGGTGGGTGTAGAAGCTGAATTGAAGGTACGCAAGATCTCGTTCGGGAAGTTGGCCACAGCCGCAGAATACTGATCTCGTTCTACCTTTTGCCACTCCGCTCCTACCAGCGCATTGAATTTATGATCCGTATTGATATCAAATGCATAATTGGCTGTGTAGGTATTGTTGATGGTGATGCTCTCATCCTGACCTCTTTCTGCCCATCCGAATCCATTCAAAATTCCACCAAGGGTCGAAGGCGCCCAGTAAAGGTCTCTTGCTGTATTGATATAATCTGCAGAAAAAGTCCCTTTGATGATCAGGTTTTCAATAGGCTCATAGGTAGCAAAGAAACTCCCCAGGAACCGATAGCTTCGAAACTCATTGTCATAATCCTCCGCAGCAGCTACGGCATTATCAAACTGATTGGTAGACGTAAAACTTCCATCAGGATTACGGATCTCAAAATCTGGCCTGGTCCGTTGTGCAGAGAAATAAGGCCCGATGATAAAGTTGTCATTAGACTGGATCTGATCTGTCGTGTGACTCAACATCATGGAGTTTCCGAATTTCACTTTCTCTCCGGCTTTCGCATCCAGATTGACCCGCGCAGTAATCCGATCGAAGCTGGTTCCGATCTGCGTACCTTCCTGATCATCGTATTGCACCGAAGTAAAATAAGACAAGCCATCTGTCCCGCCACGGGCAGATACACTGAATTGAGAAGTACGCGCCGTTCTGAATACCGCATCTAACCAGTCCGTATCTCCACCATTCCAGAAATCATCTGCTCTGGGATCCAATCCAGCATTCACCCTGGCTTCATTTTGAAGCTCGATGTATTGTTCTCTGTTGAGCACATCAGGTAAATCAAATACCTCAGTAAATCCGGTGTTATAGCCTACGTCTATTTTCGCCTTTCCTGGTATCCCCCGTTTTGTCGTGATCAAAACCACGCCATTAGCAGCTCTGGAACCATAAATAGCCGTTGCAGAGGCATCTTTCAGCACTTCAATTGACTCGACATCATTGAAATTGATCTGGTTCATGGAGTTACCCGCCTGACCTCCAAAACCACCAAATGAGCCTTGTCCACCAGCAGTAAGGGTCGTCGAGAAAATGTCTGTTGGCTCAATGGGAACTCCATCCACCACATATAAAGGCTGGTTATTCGAATTGATCGAGGCGGATCCTCTGACCCTTACAGAAATTCCTCCGCCCGGCTGTCCGTTGTTATTAACGACAGAAACACCCGCAGCCCGACCTTGCAAAGCCTGATCAATCCCTGGTACTGGTACTCTGGCAATGTCTTCTCCTTTCACCGAAGCAATCGCACCCGTCAGGTCCTTTCTATTTTGGATTCCGTAACCGGTTACGACCACTTCAGATAAACGTTGCACATCGCTCAGCATGCTCACGTCCACAACCGACCTTGAACCTACTTCTACTTCTTGAGTCAATAAACCGACAAATGTGAAAACAAGGATAGGGTTATCTCCATCAATCGTTACCCGATAATTACCATCCAGGTCCGTTGAGGTACCAGAAGCCGTCCCTTTCAAGAGCACGTTGACCCCCGGAATGGCCTCTCCAGTGTCATCAGTCACCCTACCGGAGACCGTCCTGGTTTGAGCCTGTGTAGCAAACACCACCCCAAGACATAAAAACAATAGTAAAATGTTCTTCATAAGCTAATCTATCTTTTGTATTAGGTGGTAATGTTAGTTGTTGTGGCAAGTGACGAATTGTAGAAAAAATCGTGTCAGTTGTAGAAAAGAAGGCAACAAAGAGTAAGGGAATTCAGTATTGAGGTTGGCCTGATTGAAAAGTTCAGATAATCAGTGGCTTAGGATAAAAACCAGTCATGTCGATCCATGCTTCGGATCGCCCAAAACGTAAAAATTCCCATGGTCTTTAACAGAAAAGTTGCCTTAAGTAACTGTTCTGACCTTATTGTGAATCATTCTATTTTTACGAATTGTAATTAATCACAACAAGAAGGATGAAAATACGCCCATACGTTCTCGCAGAAACCAATTGGGAAGCCCTAAAAGATGCCCATTTTGAATTGGCCATTTTACCTTGGGGAGCTACCGAGGCACACAATTATCACCTGCCCTACGCAACAGATATCATCGAATCAGAATTCATCTCTCATGAATCTGCCAGGATCGCCTGGGAACAAGGTGCCAAGGTGATTGTCTTGCCTACCATTCCTTTCGGCGTGAACACCGGACAATCAGACATTTATTTGGACATTAATCTTAATCCAAGTACACAGATGGCTATCCTTCAGGATGTCCTGGAAGTATTGAACAGACAAGGTATCAAGAAATTCATGTTGCTGAACAGCCATGGTGGCAACAACTTCAAACCCCTGATCCGTGAACTGGGTCTGAAATTTCCAGAGATGTTCCTTTGCATGACTGACTGGTTCCGATCATTGGACAAAACGAAATATTTTGACGAAATGGGTGACCATGCCGACGAAATGGAAACAAGCCTGATGTTACATTTTCGACCAGATCTAATTCTACCTAAGGATCGTTGGGGAGATGGAAAGGAAAAGCAACACAAAATCAAAGCCTTTACTGAAGGCTGGGCCTGGTCTGAGCGACAATGGTCCCAAATCAGTGAGGATACTGGAACAGGCAACCCGCATCACTCGACTGCCGAAAAGGGAGAACGATTTTTCAAGGATGTCACAGAAAAGATGGGCAAGTTGCTGTACGATATTGCCAAAGCGGATCCGGAAGATTTGTATGAGTAACATCGGCATAAAACCAGCCTGCATCTTCTTATTAGAAAAATCGACAAGTTCGTAAACAAAGGGCCTTCCTTCTGGTTGTAAAGGCATGCCCGTCATCCAACTAGAAACAACGATCCATGCCCCCATTGAACGGTGCTTTGACCTTTCACGAAGTATAGACCTGCATGCAGACTCCATGTCCCATACGAATGAGAGACCCATTGCCGGAAGAACTTCGGGTTTAATTGAATTGAATGAGACTGTAACCTGGAGCGCACGTCACTTTGGGATTACCCAGCAACTGACTTCCCTGATCACCGATGTTGAAAGTCCCACTTTTTTTGCAGATGAAATGGTAAAGGGTGCATTCAAAAGGTTTCGACATGAACATCATTTCTCAGAAAAGGACGGCACAACAACCCTCATCGACATTTTTGATTACACTTCTCCGATGGGACTTCTTGGAAAACTTTTTGATTTTTTAGTCTTGAAGAATTACATGCGAGATCTACTGATCAAGCGGAATGACGTGTTAAAAGCGTACGCCGAATCAGATAAGTGGAAAACCTTGTTAACGGCACCATGAATCCTTACTAATGCTCTATTGAGTTGCGTTAACCAGTTTTTTAGTAGCCACAAGTTGACCGTTATTATCAAGTAATTGACCAAAGTACAGGCCTGGATCATATTCGGGACTAGAAGAAGATTCTCGGAAAACAGGCACAGAAGTGAATGACTCACCTGTACCAGCGTAAAATGTAGATGGATTCACCGGATCATACGCCAGCGAGGAGATAGACATTGATTCCCAATCATCCGATATGGGAACCCATTGGGCATTATCTCTAAAATCCGGATTGTACCACATGCCACCCGTTGCCGTACCAATCCATAAGCGATTTTCATCATTAGGGTCAATCATCAAAGCGCGGGTACGTCCTGCCATTTCCTTTGAAGGGACCTGTTCTCAAGACTGCTCTCGGGTCTCCTACTGCACCCTCGCGCGCTGTGGTAAAATCTTAGGGACTTGTTTTGTAACGGGGTTCATGGTCATGATCAAGTCCCGGTATGAGGCTTTATCAGGACCTGAAAGTTCTAATTGCGCCAGCGATTGAATTTCGGAGAGGTATCCTTTTCTGGTAGCAAGCCTGTCACTTTGATTTCCGTACTCATACAAAAATGGAAGGGGCAGCAAGGACCAGAAAAAATGCTCCAAATAGCGGATTCTTCATGTGGAGAGATAGCTTTAGGTTTGAGGTAAGACAATTTTCCTAAGCAGATTTCATGAAAAAAGCAGCGATAAATGATTACCGCTGCCATGCAGTCTAATTTACTTTTATTAAGTGACCCTACTCATTTTTCAAATTCTCCGAAGGATTGGCCTGGGCCGCCCGAAGGGCATGAAAGCCGGTAGTCGAGACGGTCACTATCAAAATGATCAACGTCACCAGTGCAAACAACAAGAAATTGATATTGACATGATATTCGAACCCATCGAGCCAGTTTTGCGCGAACACAAAGGCGCAAACAAATGCCGGTACCGCACCAATCAACACCAACCAAACGAACTCTTTCACCAATAATGAAATCAATCCTTTCACACTGGCACCCAATACCTTTCGAATACTGATTTCCTTGCTGCGTTGTTCAGCTGTAAATGAAGCCAAACCTAATAATCCCAAAGATGCGATGATGATCATCATGATGGAAAAACCGAGGAATAAATTACCTCGTACCTGATCTTCCTCATAGAACTCCACGAAATTCTGATCCAGGAACTGGGATTCAAATGGCAAGTTTGGAAAGAGTTCACCCCAGGCATTCTCAATAGCCGTCATCGTTTGTTGATAATTGCCACTCAACCTAACCATCACCCGGGGATTGGAAAGGTCAGGCAGGAACAAAAGTGGCTCGATCGGATCATACAACGACCTGTGATGGAAATCCTTAGACACGCCGATCACCTTATGAAATACGGTAGAATCTTGTGCAATTTGGAATCGCTTCCCTATCGGATTCTCCCATTGTAACCTACGTACCATGGCCTCATTAACAATGACTGCCTGGGCAGTATCCGTACTGAACTCAGTAGAGAAATTTCTTCCTTCGACAATCTCTACTCCCAGGGTAGGAAAGTATTCAAAATCTACTGCAAACAAATTGACACCAAAATCATCCATGACCCCATCTTTAGTTTCGACTGGTATGAGATTCTTTGAATAACCACTTCCGGGAACCGTTCCTGCGGTAGCTACTGAAGTAATATTCGGGTTCTGCAGTAGTCGATTCTTCAGTACCTCCCACCGCTGCCGTGATTCACCACGTAAACGAAACGTCGCCACCTGATCTTTATCGAATCCCAGATCTTTGCTTCGTACATATTGCATCTGATCATAGATTATGAAGGTACTGATCAGCATGAAAATGGAAATTGCAAACTGTAAACCCACAAGGCCTCTTCGCAACCATTGATTACCAGCCCGTTTGGCTCCTCCGCCACCTCGCAAGGCTTTTGTAGGTGTAAATGCAGACAGGTAAAACGCTGGATAAGAACCACTCAAAACACCTGTCACGACCATGATCGCAAGGATTACCAAAATGATCTCGGTAGTCATCAAATTAGCCACATCAAGTGTGGTACCCAGTTCCGAATTGATCACAGGAACAACCAACGCCAGCAATAGTAAACTCAAGACCAGACTGGTAAAAGCAATCACAAGACTTTCGGCAATGAACTGGCTGATCAATGTTCCTCGCTGAGCCCCCATCGTTTTCCTGATCCCTACTTCTAATGAACGTTTCATGGAACGAGCTGTCGCCAGGTTCATGTAATTGATGCAGGCGATGATGATCAGGAATAAAGCGACAACAGCGAAGATGTATATATAATCTATGCTCCCGAGAGGAGTTGGCTCTCCCTCATAGTCCGAATGCAAGTGAATATCTCTGATCGGCAGTAACTCGTATACAATACTAATATTGAATTGATCGAAAATGACACGTACATAGGTGTCCATGATCTCCTTGTTCAGCTTGTCTTCAACGACCTTAGGATCCGCGGACTCATTAAGTTTGACATAGGTGAAAATATTGAATCCTCCCCAGTTCTGGCTGTTATACAATCCCTGAATGGTACTGGCTGAAGCCATCGCATTGGCAACGATATGGGAATTCTGAGGTTGGTCTTTATAAACTCCTGTTACTTTATATGAATTGTTATCTGTAGCCAGAAGTTCTCCTATGGGGTTTTCTCCTTTGAAAATCCGCTGAGCTTCAGACTCACTCAAACAAATGGTATTGGGTTCATTCAAAGCGGTGGCCGGATCACCTTGCAAAAACTCATAAGTGAACACGTTAAATACCGTGGAGTCCACCAGATACATATCTTCGACATTGTAACTGATGTTGTTACGCTCCAGTCTTGTCCTGCCCTGAGGCACGAAACGCACGTACTGATCCACTTCTCCGAAAGTCTCCTTCACCGTGCGTCCAACTGGCAATTGGGTGACCGCCCAATTGAAAGAGTCATCCGGTTCAGAAATCCTGGAGGAGATCCGATAGATCAGATCTGCATCTTTATGGTAGTTATCGAAACTGAGTTCCTGAAAAAGATAAAGTAGTATGAGCAAACTGGATACGATCCCCAGTGTAAGCCCAAAAATGTTGAGTGCGGCATAGCCAGGCTGACGAAGCAAGTGCCTTACCGCAATGCGTAGATAGTTTTTATACATGTTTGTTGACCTTTGATTCGAATCTTGCGTTTTTTAGCGAATCCTGCAATAACGAAGTGGACCAACGCCGAATAGCAGGTATGAAAGGGAGACTGTCTATCTGCTCAGAAGTTACAAACAAGTAAAAAAGAAATTAGAAGGATGGATTAAGTCTCTGACTTAATCCATCTGATAAATTCAAGTCTGAGACTTGATTTCACTGAAAGCCTTCAGTTACAAACCATAGCCAGAGACGGCCGTAAAGATCGTAAGCCTAAATCATCTATTCATCTCTCAGCGAGTCCACCGGGTTACTTCTGGCTGCTCTCAATATCTGCCAGATGATGGCTCCGCTTACAAAAGCCAGGACTGTTCCTGTTGCGCCCACATAACTAAAAAGATTTGGAGATATTCGATCCGCAAATGCTTCCAACCAAGAGGTAGAAGCCCACCAGGCCAGTGGCCAGGCAATCAGCGTGGCAATGACTACCAATCGGATCACACCTACGGAAAGCAGCCCCAACAACCTCGCGATTCCTGCTCCCAGGACCTTACGAATACCAATTTCCTTTTGACGAGCCGAGGTGATATAGGTCATTAGGCCAATCAATCCCATGCAAGCAATGAATACGGTCAACCCGGCAAAAACCAGGAGAATCCTACCCGTAGAAGATTCCGCCTGATACAGGTTTCTGAAGTCTTCATTCATAAAGAAATACTGCAAGGGCTTTTCTCTCGCAAATTCACCCCAGGACTGGTCAATAAATCCAAGTGTTTCTTCCAGATCAGTAACATGGGACAACTTAACATTGATGTACTGGCTGTCTGCCAATTCTGAAAGTTCCAGTGACATGGGCGCCATCTGTTGGTGCAACGATTGCACGTGATAGTTCTTCATTACCCCAATGATGGTCAAAGGACGATCTTTCTTAAAAGCGGAAGTAAGTTGCTGTCCAATGGGATCTTCGAAACCAAATTTGCTAGCTGCGGTTTCATTGATCACTACGGCATTCGAGTCTGAAGGAAAGTCTTTAGAGAAAAACCGACCTTGAACCAATTCGAACCCAAATACCTCCTGGTGATCATATTGTATCTGATTATTTAGAAATAAAAAGGTTTCATTGTCCCCTTTCCGGCGATAGGAACGAATGTCATATGACTTCCCAGGTACCGTTTGCGACCGGCTGACTTGCTGAACATTGGGATGCGCTAACAAGGTCTGTTTGAAATTTTGATAATCATCTCCGAGCCAGGAAGGCTTCTTGATTACCATCACCTGATGTTGATCGAACCCCAGGTCCTTGGATAGCATGAAATTAAGCTGACCATAAACCACACTGGCTCCAATGATGATCACAATGGAACAAACGAATTGAAACACCACCAAAAGACTTCTTATACCTTGTTTTTTCCCAGCTTTGTCCGCTCCTTTTATGGCATTCATTGGGGTAAATCGCGATAATGCAAAAGCCGGATACAAGCCTGAAAGCAAGCCAATAAGCAACGCCATACCTAAAAGTATCAATCCAACACTAAAGTGACTAAACAAGTCATAGGTCAATGGTTTCCCTATGAGGTCGAAAAACAGCCCTTTGAACGATTGTACCAAACCAACAGCTAATACCGTGGCAAAAACCGAAAGCATGACTGCCTCAAAAATGAATTGATAGACAATCATTCGACGAGAGGAACCCATGACCTTGCGCACCCCTACTTCTTTACCGCGATTGGCTGCGTGAGCTGTAGCCAGGTTGATGAAATTGAAAATAGCAATGGCCAGACTCATCATCGCAATGAGACCATAGATGTAGATATAGGTGATGTTGCCACCCGTCTCAAGTTCACGATCTGAATGAGATTTCAAATGAATATCTGCTATCGGATTCAGCTTAAAATCTACACGATTGCCTGCTTCTTCCCAGTCTTCAATATCCAGGCCTGTGAAATACTCAATTTCCTTGGCCATGTGATCATAGAAAATGGTGCGAATTCGTGATTCAAAATCAGGCACACTGCTATTTGGTGCCAACCGAATGTAGCAATACTGTGCGGCACTTACCCAGCGGTTCTGATTCCAGGCTTTATTTGACAAGATAGATCCCATCATATTGAACTGGATGTGACTATTGGGAGGAGGATCTGCTACCACGCCTCTAACCGTGTAAAATTCACTGCCCTCATTAATGGTCAGTGTTCGTCCGATCGGATTTTCGTTATTGAAATACTTCTTCGCGTAGGATGCCGTTAATACCAGTGATCTGGGATTCTTCAGGGCATCGTTGGGATTACCTTGCAGGAGTTCGAAATTGAGCACTTTGAAAAATGAGGAATCAGCGAATAAAACATCTTCTTCAACTATCGTCCTGTCTCCATCACCAACAAGCATCGACGCCACTTTCACCATTCGAGTAGCTTGTTCTACTTCAGAATAGTCGTTGAGAAGCATATCAGCCATCGGCCCGGCCGTCGTAGCACTTAGGTTGGCTTCTCCTCGGATCACTGCATGATTTTCAACCCGAAAGATTTGTTTGTGATTGGCATGAAATCGATCATAACTCAATTCATTGACGATGTAAAGTGCAATGAAAATGAAGCTGGTGATCCCAATAGTAAGTCCTGATAAATTGATCAGAAAATAAGAACGGTGCTTACGCAAACTGCGTAACGCTGTGAGATAAAAATTAATTAACATTCCTGTATTTGAGTTTAATTGACCTTCTAGTTTTTTCCAGGCATAGGGCTGGCAACAGCGTACCACATCCCAGGCATAATGAAGCAAGGCCCTGGTTCTCCCTACTTCCTCCAACCGATCGATGTATAATTCTTCGAGATCGCCGTGGAGTTCTTCCAATCGCTCGCTTTTACAATACCATTTGAAAAAGCGGAAAAGGAATCTGACAAATTTGGGCAGCTGTCTTACTGGTTCCATTGAAAAGCTTGTTCAGGAACTTGCTTCCGGAGTTTGGTCCGTAGCTCCATCGATTCGTCGAGGGCTTTTTTCCCTACAGGAGTAATTTGAAATAATCGTCGACGCTTCCCTCCTCGTTTGGCCACCGGATCACTCATCAATGATTTGAGCATTCCCTTTTCTTCCAATCGGTAAAGCGCTTTGTGCACCGCACTGATGTTCACTTTTCGACCGGACTGATCGGCAATTTCTGCTTTGATCGCTACAGCATAAGCTTCCTCATATAGGATAGCTACGATCAATAAAACAATCTCTTCAAATTCCCCGAGGTACAACCTACCCATATTCATCACTTTTGCCAGTAATATACGAGTACTTTTTATTAAAGTTCACTTTTGCCAATAAAATAATTGCCCGATTGGCGCACTTATTATTCCCGATCATAGTAGATGCCGCAATTATTAAATACAGAATTCATATATTACTCGTGCTATGAATTGGAGGTTCAGTGTACTATTGCTGTCGCTACCATTGTTATTAAATGCCCAAATCAGTCCTGATAGTCTTCTCCAAAAACTAGAAGTATCTCAGGATCATAAGGAAAAGTCTGCCATATGCATTCAATTGGCAGATCATTACATCTACAAAACGCCTACTTTATCCCTTGAATACGCCACGAAAGCGGGAGAACTCGTCCGCAAAAAAGACAATCAGGAACCCTATGCCACGGCACTCAACAGAATGGGCAACGCCTATTGGTCTCTGGGCAAATTAGATAGCGCATTATTTTTTCAGGACAAGGCCTTAAGGATTGCTCAAAGTGGCCAATATCAACAATTAGAAGCACGTATACTCGGAAACCTCGGTAATATTTACGCGACGGGAAGTCAATCCTATGATGCACTGTTCTATTATAAAGAGGCTTTAAAGAAATTCAACGCCCTTGGCGTAGGGAGCCGGCAATTTGCCATGCTCAATAACATCGGCAAAGAGTACCGCGATCGAGGTGAACTTGATTCTGCCACGATTTATCTCGAGCGTGCGAAGGTCATGTTACGACCAGAGTTCGCCTTCATGGAGCCTATCTTCCTATTCAATCTGGCGGATCTCACCCTGGAAAAGAATGAGCTCAATAAAGCGGATTCCATCCTGAATGCATGCCAACGCTCTGCGAACAAGTATGGAGCAAACAGAGCCATCATTCGGGTTGACCAAATGCGTGCTGAAATCTTATTGCGTAAAGGGCTTAACAATCGGGCATACAATTTTGCTCAAAGTGCGTACAGCGCGGCATTGAAGACACAAGTCAAAGACCTGATTTCCATCTGTGCGCTGACCATGTCTAAGGCGGAGGAAAGCCTTGGCAGTACCCGATTGGCCTATCAATACCTGAATGAACATTTGATGATCAAGGACTCACTGGAGAGTACACGAATCAGGAATCAATTGATCGTTGGAAAGTACGCGAAGGAGCAGCAAGCCATTGGACGGCTGGAGCAAAAGAATGACCTACTGGAAAGCCGCGCTACCTTTAGAAGAACTCTGAATATCATCCTGACTGTACTGATGGTCCTGATTGTATTATATGCTTATTCATTATACCAACGAAGGGTCCAAGCCAAGGTCCAGAATGAAAAACTGAGTGAACTGAACGATTTCAAAACCAAGTTATTTGCAGTGGTGGCACATGACCTGCGGGCACCGGTTTACAATCTGGATACACTGATCGCACTCATCGAGGAGGAATTATCTCCGGATCATCCATTTTACCCTGGCCTTCAAAACACGAAAGAGCGGGTACAAACGCTAAAAGAACTACTCAATAATTTGTTTAACTGGGCCAAAGATGACCTGGAAGATAATGCGGTAAAATCTGAGCATTTCGTTCTTTTACCCTTATTAGACGAAGTTTTTAACAGTATTCACACCCTTTATAACAAAAAAGACATTCAATTGGTCAATGAGATCGCACCAACAGCAATGGTCTGTGCGGACAACCGATTATTGACCATCATTATTCGAAACCTACTCACCAATGCCATCAAGTTCTCACCGCAAGCCTCCAGGGTTTTTGTGACCAGTCAGGACAAAGGACCGAACATTGCTATCTCCATAAGGGATGAGGGTGTGGGTATGAATAAACGGCAGTTGAGCAAGCTTTTTACACACGATACCGTGCACACCCTGGGTACTGCCGGTGAGGTGGGCAGCGGACTTGGTTTGGTGCTTTGCAAAGACTTTGCGGAACGAATGAATGGTACCATTCGGGTAGAAAGCGAAGAAGGTAAAGGCACCACCTTTACCATCCTTTTGAAAAAAGGCCAATTATCAGAAAAAGGCAGTCAGCTGGAAAGCCCCACTGTGTACCATCCGGTCACTTCCTGATTTCCTTCCGAAATATTGCAAGGTCATTTGCAGCCCATTGATCAACTGCTGTTGCCAATTAAGATTGACCACCAGGTTTTCCCCAGGTTGCAGACCATTTAATAGTGTATACCCTAAAAAAGTGTTCGCTTCCCCCTCAAAACGATTGTTGATCGTACTTACTCGTGCCGTAAGATTCCCTTTCTGCAGTCGGGAATAGGTCACCTCCCCTTTCCACTCGGTTGCTCGAACATTCTCACCCTGCCCTTCGGGATCCAGATTTTCTTTTTGTGCCCACAGGTAAGTTCCAATCACCCGGAATTGCCGGTTAGGCTGCCAGGTCAAAGAAGGATCCACTTCCCAGGTATTCAGTTCAAAGTTTCTGGACAAGAGAAAGTCAGATGCATTATTGACGTTGGCCTGTTTGGCCCCGATGCGTACATTGTAAATCTCACCCAAATTCAATCGTACCTGGCCGATGAAACGTGTTTCGTCCTGTGCCTCAAATCCGTTGGTATTCAATTGTCTTCTGTCGAGTGCTTCATACGCAAACTGAAGACCTAAACCTGCTGCTGTTCGATTATAGAATACCGAGAATCGAGAGCGGTTCCTACGACTGATTACCTCATCATCATTCTGAAAAGCCGCATAAGGATTCAAACGAGTAGCTAGTGACGAATTACTGGTTTTATTATCCAGATTAAAATTGATCAGGTACGATACGCGCGACAAAGTCTTTTTAATCCCCGATTCCTTTTTCCAATGCCGTGGCATGGAGATATCTACTGTGTGTACATATTGGTTACGAAATGCAGTGATGTACTCATCGGTTGGGGTGAACAATTTGATGTATTGCCGTTCATCAGGATTGACTGCTTCATAAAACTCATTGAGGTCTTGAATGCCATCGTTATTTTCATCTCTCCATGTATGAGTTCCTTCTCCAGTATTAACCAGTACATAGATGAATTCGCGCTCCAGCTCCCGACCACTGGAGATGGCCAGACTCATATTGTTTCGAATGTGATTTTTCAGGAACCGATTCGTAGTAGTTAACCGCCCCTGAAGCTGATCCACTTTTTCCTGATTGATGCGATCACGGGTTTCACGATAGTTAAAATCCACCTGTATTTTCTGAGTACCATTTGATTTTAGGGTAAACAGGAAATTATCCGCATTGGTGAAGTCGACCAACTCTCCTAATTGAGGGAGTTTGTCACGGCGGTGGCTATAGGCCAATCGGTATTGCCACTTCGAAGAATCGGCCTGTTCTATAAAAAACACATGCTCTCTAAAGTTCATGGCGGAGTTGATCACACTGTCTGAATTGGCACTCAAGACCTGGTTTTGATCGGTTCGGAACGTATATCCTGGTTTTATCAATGACGTATTCCAGGCAATCTGCGCCTCACTTCGCTCCCATTCCGATCTTGTGGTTACTTGATCGCTTTTCATTTGGAAATAATCTCCTGAGATATCTACAGGTCCCAGTTTTTCCCTCAACTCAAACACATTCCTAAGTCCCGAAAACAAAGCTCCTCGATTCCTGGATTCAAACTGATATCGGGTATACTGCCTGGCATTTTTTCTTACTTGAATCCCCGAACGGGTCAACCACTGATTAGCAGTATCCATAGCCGTGAAGCTCCAGTCCCGGTCAAACTCAATGTAGCGGAACCGATCAATGGACTGAAAGTTTTGATCTGTGAACTCCAAATCCCCGAAAAGTGTCACTTGATATTGCTTCCCTAAGCTGAACAAAGTATCAGTTGTGATCCCTGCTTTCCAGGCAATTCCTTGATTGTCCTCATCATCCAACGGTGAAAATAAATTGTTGTCCCGAACAGATAATGCAAGCTCCTGATTGAAGCGAAGTTTGCCAAAATTCGATTTAGAACCCAATACGGTCATTTGACGCTGATTCGGTACGGCGAGTTGGACCACCGGTTCAAAATCTCCCTGAGGAACGCCATTTAAGGGAGCAATCCATTCAAACGTACGCCCATTGGAAGTGGCCGCTACCAATTGGTAATTGCCACGATTGCTTCCCAGTTGCGTGAATCGCAGACTAAACACGGCTCGCATTGGGTCTTGAGACACTTCAAACACCTCAAAGAGCTGCCCCTCCACCAGGGTATCTTTTTTGGCATAAAGGATTCGTTCGGGTATGAAACCTGTAGAGTCTACTCCTGAGAGGAATCCGACATCTATATCATCACCCAAATCGGCCAATTGATCCAGTGCCGATTCTGAAAAATCGAACCCCAGGGTGTTGTTACGATTATCTTTCTCGCGATAGAAACTCAAATAAACCTGATGCTGGTCATGGCTGAGCTCCTGAGAAAATGCGAGGTTGGATCTGCCGTAGTTCTGCTCTGTAAACTCAAAATCCACACGAATCCTAGTAAACCGCGTAATAATCACATTGGTATTGAAAGTGATCTCTCCCAGATTATAATCAATCACATAGTCGTTTTGAAACCCTCTTTCCAGTTGTTTCCCGTCTATGAATACCCGCTCGGAATTCGCCAGGACGATGATGAATCGTTCATTGTTCGGTCCTCTCAGTCGATAAGGCCCCTGTACCCCCTCTAGTGGGTCTACATTGATGGAAGCAAAACGTCCTTTGGCAGCAGAAGCAGCGAATGTGGTTTTAGAGGTCCAATGGTCCCCTATCTGTTGTGAGACGCTGGCCCGAGCCCCTCGCACATTTTTATAGTATTTCAAAAAATGGCTTTCGGTAATCGGATTCTCCAGAACAACATCACCTACCTTAAGGTCCAACCATTGATTGTACAACCGAATATATACATTGTCAAAATCCCGCAATTGCTGTGTGTTTCCCTCGGGTTGGTATGGAACATTTCTATCGGTAATTACAGCACTGATCGACAAGTCGTCCGTGAGTTTTCCATCCAGGGCCAAATTGAGACTGGAATTCACAAAGAGGTTTTGCCGATTTCCTATCGTCACACCACGTGTAATCGATCCGTTTTGCTGAAGACCTGGGAGCCGAAAAAGACCATTTGCTCCTAAAACCCCGGAAGTGGCTTGTGCATTACTTCTATTGTTCTCCCTACTGGTGTTGTAAATGCTCAGTGGCCTGTTGAAAAAAGGACGATACAACAAAGGATTGGCCACACGATAGCAGACTTTAACCGTGTCTGAGCTCGCTTTTTCGAACTTAATACTTTGTTTTTCAGCATTATAGCTAAATCTTACCTCAGGAGCTACAGTGATGGATGAAGGCTCTATCAACAAGGTGTCGAGTTTGACTGGTTGATTCCGAATAGCTAAATTCCAGCACTTTTGAGTAGTTTGTGCCTGTCCAGTTAATACCCATAAGCAACAGACCCAGCTAAACCCGAAGCACAGGTAAAATGACCGTGAAGGTCGTTCCCTTTCCTTCTTCCGAATCAAACCAGATGCTTCCTCCTGCCTGTTCAATGCCTTTTTTTGCGATGGCAAGTCCGATGCCTGTGCCTTTTTCTTTGGTACTAAAATACGGGGTAAATATTTTTTTCTGTTGTTGTTCAGGGATTCCCTGACCATTATCAATCACTTCAATAACGAGCTTTTCGTCTTTTTCAGCTAATCCAACGACTAAATGTGGCCTCCCCGACAAAACAGACTGGATGCCATTCAAGAGTAAGTTATTGAATACGCGCCCCAGAATATTCGGATCGGCAAAGACATATTTGTCCGGCGCAACTTCATCATCAATTTGCACTTTCTCGTTGCGATAGAGCTGCACGACTTCCATCAAAAGGTCTGATATCGGTACCTCCTCATTGTTTGGAGCTGGCATTTTTGCAAAGGCTGAGAAGGAATCCGCGATTTCGGACAGGGTATCGATTTGGTTGATCAATGAATTAAGATTAGCAATCAACCGTTCATTTTCTGAGTTAGTCCGCACCAATTGCTGAATCTTCAGCCGCATGGGTGTCAAAGGATTCTTAATTTCATGTGCGACCTGACGAGCAATCTCTTTCCAGGCAGTCTCTTTCTGACTGAGTGCCAGCGCCGCCTTACTGTGTTCCAGCTTTTCCAACATCCGATTGTACTCAGCCACGAGTTGTCCAATCTCATCTCGACCTTGATAAGCCACCGGTTCATTAGTTTCTTCGAGATTTGTCTGACGGAGCCGGAGACTCAAGGTGGTCAATGGCAAAGTAATGTTCCTAAGTATCACATATCCTACCAGCACACTAGATAGAAATATGATCGTAAAGACAGTAACCAGATTGGCAAAAACTTCTACCTGCTGGCGATTGAGGTGGTTTTTTGAATCGAAAAAAGGAATGGAGACGATCCCTAACAATTCACCCGTATGGTGGTCAATCACACCTTGATAAACCACCTTGAATCGCAATCCACCAATGGCTTCATCCATGACAATGGACTGATCCGGTTTGTCAGAGATTAACTCCCAGGGAATAGCCGGGATATTCGTGGTAATGAGCTTGTTACTAAAAATATCCGGTTGGTTGGATACGATCAGCTGGCCTCTGGTATTGTAGAGGTTCATATCTACCTGAGAAAAGGTCGCGGCATTGCCAACTACGTCATACAAGTCCTCACGATTGATCTGATTTTGATCAAAATCTTCGAGGGGCAAGTAAATATTTTCGGCAATGGTGATTGCTCGTTTCTGATAATTGCGAATGATCTCATCGCGATAAGATGAGTTCAACAAGTTGAGGATCACTGCACTTACAATCAATAATGGCAAAATGAAGGAAAAACCAAGGTACAGCTGGATCCGGTTAGCGAGCGTCAATTGCTGATCTGGCTGAGACCATCGAATCATTAAAAACACCAACCCTACAAAAGACAGAAAGACCAAAAAATTAAAGGAGAAATTCGCGAGGAATGCTCGTAGTGAATAGCGTTGAGAAATGACAATCATCAACGCATCATCATCTTCTATGGCCAATAAGTGATAATTTTCGACTTCTATCCCCTCTTTGGCCGAGATCAACTTTTCCCACAGTGACGGATCATTGAACACATCGAACGAGTAATTACCCTTTGCATAGACCAGTGCCCCTTCCCGCATCAGAACGTAATCGTATGCCTTCGACGACTTCTGATTGCTGGTAAGCACTGATGGATACACCGAATTCGGGATCACTTTTTTCACCATGAGATCCACAGCAATGCCACCAATTTCCACCTCACCATTCATGATAGGCACCCACAGTAGGTATTTGCTGCGGCCAAGGTTTTCCCAATTCTCCACAAAATACAAGCCTTCTTCTCCAGTCGGATGATCATACACCATCGACAAAAGCTCATCTTTATTGGCCGGGTCTGTCCCGTCCAAGCGATCACCGATGATGTCATACAAGGACAGATCCACTTCAAACCGGTCGAAATAAGACGTCAGGTATTGTCGGCGCACTTTGACCTTCACCGTGCTTTTAGACAACAAAGGACTCAAAAATCGCGTCCGAATCACCGGGTCATTCTGAATATTTTGTCGGACCCCCACCAGGTATTTTTCGGTGAGTGAATCCCGAGGAGTCAACTGTTGAATACCAAAGGATCGTTTGCGTTCGACTTCCTTTCGTTCAAAGTTTTTGTAGATCGCCAACGCATTGGTAAAACTCAAAGCTCCAATGACCACAATCACATAAAAGAAGGTCATGTAAGAAATCCTTACTAGATTCTTACTGAAATTGAAGTGATAGATCAACAGCCACAACAAACTATGTGAGAGCACGAGGTACTTTTTGTATTCCAGCGGTGATATCAGCAAGAGTGTACCGATGATGATGACAATGGCAATACCAGTACTCTTCTTAATTTTCAGCAAGCCATAGAGCCTTGATAGAAACTGAATGATCCAAAAGAAGAGGGCCGAAAGACATAGGATAACACCAATAAATACGATTTTGCCTGCGTCAAATTCCAGGGATTCCGTAATGTCCAGATTAAGCCCCGTTATCCTAAGCAAGTCCTGAATTAGGCCAAAATAAATGAAGTGGGCCAGCGCTGAAAAAACGAAAAGCAGTACGGCAAAAAAGACGGGTCGTTCCTTACTGAGATCAACGATCGCCTTGATCTTCCTCATCCGGTTGAGATGGATCATGGAAAACAAGAACACAACATTGAACAACAGGCAGGTCACCAGCGTATCGAGCAAGTTTCCTCTAAGCAGCCAAAATGGTAAAACTCTTGAAAACAACTCATTGGTTGGGATTTGAAGCGAAATCACTTTGAGAAGGATCGCTCCAAAAATCAGTTGCAGCACAAATGACCCTGACCGAAACCGTCTGAGATACAACCAACGAAAAACGACTATGGTCGTCAATGCAAAACTGAGCCAAATCAATGCCAATAAGTATCCCGAAAACGTCTTTTTGGTTTGTTGAAAAAGAAAAGAAAAACCAGACGTTCGAAATTGGATCTTTTGCCCTAAAGAAGATAATTCACCTCGGATACCTTCAAAAACTCGATCGTTGAAATAGGTATCTAGTGTCGTTCTGTTAGCTGTAAATTTTCGAATAAGTGTCGTTATAAAAAATACCCGTTGGTCATTTCGATCCTTGAAACTTACCAGGTAAAGTCCATCCACATTTTCGATGAAAGCCGGCGAAGTAGTAATTCCGGAAAGCGCTGCGTGATCTGGCACAAATTCATGGCTACTCCACTTCCGTAGCTTTAGCCCTTCATAGATCAAGATCGACAAATTTTCCGGCGGAGCTACTTCAGTCATATCGATTAGGTCCAGCTCAAGGAAACTTTGATGGAGCGCTAGTTCTGCAGCAAGGTTTTGTTCAATGATAGTGGCCTTATTCTGAGAGTTTGCCTCCATGTACTCATGTATCCAAAGCGCACCTGTTATCAGGTAAACAAAAATGATGAACCACTTAGCGATGGATTGGAATAAGGAAATTGGCATGCTAGCTCCAAATATGTCGGGAATATTTTGGAATGGAAAATTTGATAATAACTCCCTCAACTATGATGCCAACATAAAGGCATTAAGCATATCAGGTCTTTAAAATAAAACAACCCGGACCTACTAGGTGGGCCGGGCTGAGAATCATACTACTTAGCTACCTACTTTCTTTTATGAAATATTTTATTGATCAGTTCATAAATTGACTTTTAAGAGCTGATGCTTAATCTTCGATCTGAAAAACAATACTACGACGATAAGTGACCTTCTTACCCAATGCCTCGGCTTTCAGGAGAAAGTTATTCAGTGTCATACCGGATAATCCATCAACCTGAATCTCATTCTCCCCCACCCAATTAAACTTGCGTGTTCCGTTCTCACCGGATTCGGCAAGTGATTGTTCAAATAGTGCTTGCAGTGCCTGTCCATTGGCACTTATCGTTCTATTTGGACTATCAACAGGTTGTGTGGTTATCTCCTGATTTACAGAAAAGGATTTGGTGGTCTCAGCTGGATGATTGGCTGTGGCTTCGGTTTGTAGAGAAGGGACAGTACTCACTAAAGTCATCGTTCTTTTTTGAAGTGTCTACGCAAAAGTGTTCCTTTACATTCATAAATAAAATTTTAAATATTTTATAAAAAAGATTAGATTTATTTATGAATTATACCCTTCATCAGCTGAAAATATTCCTTAAAGTATCTGAATTAGAGAGCATTACGAAAGCAGCCGAAGAGCTACACCTGACACAACCGGCCATTTCCATTCAACTAAAAAAGCTTCAGGAGCAATTTGACTTACCGCTGGTAGAAGTCGTAGGACGAAAGTTGCATGTCACCGATTTCGGGAAAGAGATCGTTGAAAGATGTCGCCGGATACTGGATGAAGCTGATGGCATTCGATATACGATCGAACAATACAAA
The DNA here is from genome assembly GCA_033344775.1 of Cytophagales bacterium. NCBI lineage: Bacteria > Pseudomonadati > Bacteroidota > Cytophagia > Cytophagales > Cytophagales bacterium. The sequence goes on from JAWPMT010000001.1 coordinate 975,673, forward strand.
GGGCTGTTATCAGGACGTATTAAAATCTCTGTAGTTTCTACAGGCAAGTATGTGATCCCCTATTTCCTTAAGGATTTTATGGATGCGCATCCGGGTGTTGAAATTTCCATTGACGTATCCAACAAACTGCGGGTAATTGAAGGGCTGAATCAAAACGATAGTGATTTTTCTCTGGTTTCCGTATTGCCAAAAGGAATTGAAGTCAATCAGGTCTCTTTGATGGAAAACCGACTTTACCTGGCCGGGCATAGACAATATAAAGGCATGATCAAAACCACGAAAGATCTTGAAAAGGTGACCCTACTCTTCAGGGAACAGGGATCAGCAACAAGAAGTGCCATGGAGCAATACCTGGATCAACAAAATGTAAAGATTGGAAAGTCGATGGAGTTGGTGTCAAATGAAGCTGTGAAACAGGCCATTAATGCAGGGATTGGATTATCCATCGTCCCTCTGATTGGTCTAAGAACAGCCCTTAGCAATGAAAACATCATGATCCATCCGCTGAAAGGGTTGCCAATCACTACTCGATGGAACCTGATCTACAACAAGCGCAAACGACTGACCCCTGCTCAGGAAGCATTAATTACACATATTGAAACACACAAAGCAGAAGTGGTAGAAAAACACTTTAGCTGGAATGAGTATGCTGAAATGCCTTGATAACATGGCACCTTAACTGGCGGTCAATTTCGTAATGAAACCCAAAAAAGAGTAAGGGATAAAATTCAAATACTAATATTATTAGTTAATTTTACTAAAAATATTAGCTGATTGTATTTCAACTGCCACACCCACTATTCCTTCCAATACGGCACTTTGTCGATCAAAGACCTGTTCGAAGAAGCGCGTGCCAACAGGGTGAACAAGTTGATCCTGACAGACATCAATAATACCTCCGGGTACATTGACCTTATAAGAACCTGCAATGAGAACCGAAACGAATGGGATCTGGAGGTCGCTTTGGGTATCGAATTTCGTGCGGGTAATGAGTTGCTGTACATTGGTCTGGCACAAGATGAAGAGGGTTTCCGCGAACTCAACGCTTTTCTGGCTTATCGGAACATCAATAAGCAGTCCCTCCCCCGGCGAGCCCCCCATTTCAAACGTGCCTATTTCGTTTATCCGGTTAGCAATGTCCCTGACTACCTGGAATCTTACGAATTTGTAGGGATCCGCCACAAAGAACTGAGCAAGATCTTTCGTAAAAAGCTAGTCACCTCTAATGGAGAAATACCGCTTGAAAAAATGGTGGCATGGCATCCTGTCACTTTTCCCTGTACTCCCAAATACAATAAGCAAGCACACAACATCCATCGATTATTACGTGCCATCGATCAAAACACGTTGCTCAGCAAACTCGCCACCGGGTTAGTCGCTGATCCTACAGAAGCCATGTGTCCTAATGACCAACTGGAGGCATCATTCCGCGAATTCCCTGAATTGATCAAAAATGCGCGTATGATCACCGATCAATGTCAAATTGCCTTTGAATTAGGATCAGACAAAAACAAACAGTTCTTTCTTTCCTCCAAAGCAGAAGACCGGGCATACTTACTGGCAGAGGCCAAACGCGGTTACGAAAGACGATACGCCGGAATCAGGGATACGAAGGTTAGTCAGGAACGCTTCGAGCGCGAACTCAACATCATTGCACAAAAAAACTTCGAAGCTTACTACCTGATCAGCTACGATATCGTTCGCCATGCACGCCAGCAACGCTATGAATATGTGGGTCGCGGTAGTGGGGCCAATAGCCTGATCGCCTACTGTTTGGGCATTACCAATACCGATCCCATTGAGTTGGACCTGTATTTTGAACGCTTTCTCAATCCGGAACGAACCTCTCCTCCCGATTTTGACATGGATTTTTCCTGGCGGGATCGGGACCATATCTATAATTACATCTTTGGGAAATATGATCCCAATCACGTTTGCCTGCTTGGCACGCATACCACCTACCAGGGTCGCTCTAACCTAAGAGAGCTGGCCAAAGTATTCGGTCTGCCCAAAGAAGAAATCGACAAGATCATTCGACATCCCCAGCATCAGACCCCAGATGACGTTTCCCGATTGATCTTCAAGTACGCAGACCTGATGCAAGGCATGCCAGCTCATATTTCCATCCATGCCGGCGGGGTGCTTATCACAGAAAAGCCCATTTATCAGTATACGACAGTTGACATGCCTCCGAAAGGATATCCGGTCGCACACTTAGAAATGCATGCCTCTGAAGACATGGGCATCTTCAAATTCGACATCCTGAGCCAACGAGGATTGGGACACATCAAAGACACCCTGACCATTGTCGAGAAAAATCAGGGCATCAAAGAAGACATTGATCGGTTCCATGATTTTAAGGAAGATCCAAAAATCCGATCCTTACTGGAAAAGGGAAATACCATGGGCTGCTTCTATGTGGAATCCCCCGCCATGCGGATGCTACTTGGCAAACTGGAATGTCAGGACTACATCACCCTGGTCGCAGCGAGCTCTATCATCAGACCCGGCGTAGCGCGTTCAGGCATGATGCGCGCCTACATCGAGCGACATCACCTGGTAAAGCAAGGTAAAACGTACGAAACTATCCACATGAAGATGTTTGAGCTCATGGAAGACACGTACGGAGTAATGGTCTATCAGGAAGACGTGATCAAGGTCGCTCACCATTTTGCCGGGCTTACGCTGACCGAAGCAGATGTATTACGGCGTGGTATGTCGGGAAAATACCGATCCAGAAAAGAGTTTCAACGTGTAAAAGACCAGTTTTTTGCCAACTGCAAATCCTATGGTTATGAAGATCATGTAACTCAGCGTGTTTGGTTTGAGATCGAGAGTTTTTCCGGTTATTCCTTTTCCAAAGGGCATTCCGCAAGCTATGCGGTAGAAAGTTACCAAAGCCTCTATCTCAAGGCACATTACCCACTGGAATTCATGGTCGGCGTGATCAACAACTTTGGCGGATTCTATAAGTCCGAATTCTATTTCCATGAAGCACGCATGTGGGGCGCATCCATTCAGGCTCCCTGCATCAACAATAGCGAGTACTATACCAATATTCACGGGAAGTCGATTTACATAGGTTTCATTCACCTCAAAGACCTCCAGCAAAAAATCGGTGAGATCATTGCGCATGAACGAGCACAATACGGTCCTTACAAAAATCTCGATCATTTCATCCGCAGAATCCCCATCGGGTTGGAACAGATCCGCATTTTGATCCGAATCGGAGCATTCCGGTTTACCGGGAAAAGCAAGAAAGAATTGCTGTGGCAGGCCCAGCTCTATTATGGCAAAAAGACCGCTAAAGACTACTTCCTGAGTTTATTCGATGAAGAACCAGAGTCCTATGATCTGCCATTTCTGAAGCAACAACCACTGGAAGATGCCTTTGATGAAATGGAATTACTGGGCTTCCCCCTCTGTGACCCCTTTCTCTTATTGGAAACGGAAAACCCCGGAAACACTTTTGCACAGGACTTGATGCAAAATCTTGGGCAAAAAGTAACATTGGTCGGCTATCTCGTCACCACAAAAGATACCCGAACCAAAGACGGTAAACGCATGCACTTTGGCACATTTTATGACCAAAAAGGCAATGTCTACGATACCGTACACTTCCCCAACATTGCCAGGGATCATCCCTTCAAAGGTCGGGGGTTTTACAGAACGGTGGGCAAAGTAGTCCAGGACTTTGGCTACCCCATGGTAGAAGTAACATGGATGGAAAAACTCGCTATGAAAAACAAGTTTGGAGACGTCCCTGTCATGCAGAACCCAAAAGTCATGACTCGCTGGTAACTTAACAGAAGACCTATGAAAAAATCAGGATATGCCGATCTTCCACTTCATAATGGCCGCGTTCCCCGTTGGCTAGCTGAACGTATGTCCGCATTAGGTGGAGCAATAGTTGAAGCGATTGTGCTTGAATATGGAAAAGCAGAAGTCATCAAGCGACTCAGCGATCCAGCCTGGTTCCAGTCGCTAGGATGCGTATTGGGTATGGATTGGCATTCTTCAGGGATTACGACTTCTGTCATGGGTGCCTTGAAAAGCTCCGTCAATGCTAAATCACGAGAACTGGGCATCTATATCTGCGGCGGGCGCGGCAAGCATTCCCGTAAAACACCAGAGGAATTGATCGCGATCGCAAATCAGACCGGATTGAATGGCGACGAATTGGTAAAAAACAGCCGACTTTCCGCCAAAGTGGATAACACCGCCGTTCAAGATGGGTTTCAAATCTATCTGCATTCCTTTATCGTCAGTGATGAAGGCGATTGGGCCGTAGTACAACAAGGCATGAATGCAGGAACAGGCTATGCGCGCCGGTACCATTGGCACTCCCACGAACTGAAGAGTTTCATCAATGAGCCACACACTTTCGTCTATGGCGTAGAACAAGGCCCTATTCTTAACCTGACGGATAGCCACGCACAGGATACTCGGAATGGCATTCTTCAAGTCGCTTTGGAAGACCCAAACAAAATGCTGGCGGAGATCCGTAAGATCCGACTGCCCGCACATCACGACGTACAAACCAAAGATGTTGATCTCAAACGATTGGGAGCCATTTTGGCTTTGGCTCAGGAGTTGCCAGACAGCAATTTCGAATCACTCTTGCTGCTTCAGGGACTAGGACCAAGAACACTACAAAGCCTGACCCTGGTCAGTGAGATCATTTATGGTACTCCTAGCAGATTTCGTGACCCGGCAAGGTTTTCATTCGCACATGGAGGAAAAGACGGTCACCCCTTCCCTGTTCCTACGAAAGTCTATGACGAAAGCATCCAGGTGTTGAAAATTTCAGTTGAAAAGGCCAAAATTGGGCATACGGATAAAATAAAAGCCATCAGTGCTTTGACCAAAGCTGCACAACGAATGGAATCATCTTTTGAGCCTGAGGATAATCTCGACCAGTACATTGAACAAGAACGCCGAGATTCATGGAAGTACGGCGGTAAAACAGTGATGGGAGATGCGAAGCCACCGGAACCTGCGCAACTACAGTTGTTCAGCTAAGCTTGGTGCTGGAACAAAAGGATCTTCTGCGGTCTCAGATTCAGCAGCCACCATTTCATAATGTCGCACTTTCATCCATTTGCCCGCCACCAGCAGGGCCATGGCTGTGCAAGAAATAATTGCCAGAATGGTATTTACAGTAAAGCCCAGATCGCTGTAGATCAGTCCTGCTAAGGCGGAACCTCCAGCCATCCCAATCTGTCCGAGAGAGATCATCAAATTCATGGCCTTTCCACGGTCGGCGACACTGGTCATATCCGAAACGCCGGATTGAAAAGCGATGGACCTACCAGACAAACAGAGCATGACCACAAAAAAGGTGGCAGAGATAATCATGGCATCTAATAGAAAAAAGAGACTAGCACCCATTGCTCCCGCCATGACCATTGATGCTGTGATTGTTACGGAAGTTCGCCCAACTCGATCAGACAACCAGCCCGCGACTGGTCCTCCTAAAAGTGAAGCAATACCACCAATAAGAAATACAAAAGCCAATTCAGCACTGGTTGCTGCTTTGGTTTCTGTGAGCCATTTAGGGAAATAGATCAAATAGATCGTAATACTGAAGAACATAAGGATGTACCCCATAGCTGCTCTTTGATAGACCGGCTGCCTGAGAATGGTCCAATATTGTCGGGTAGCCTCTCGAGCTTCCACCCTTTTATGTCCAGGCACAGAGATTGGTTGGGGCACACAGAAATGAATTAAAACAAATGCCATAAGCATAAATACCCCCAATACTAAAAACGGACTACTAAATCCCAGCTCCTCAGCTAACAGAATTCCCAATGGTATTCCTGCAATCTGTCCGAGAGCTGATCCGGTGATGATGATCCCATTGGCTTTCCCTCTTTTTTCATATGGAAAATAATCTCGCACATAAGAGACACAAGTCCCGGTAAGTAACCCACCACTAATCCCCGCTAATAAGCGGAATAACATCAATAGATGAAAATTTATCGCAAAAACATGGAGCATTAGGCTAATTCCCATCAATAAGCTCCCGATCTTCAGCATGTGCCTACGACCTACTCGATCAGAGAGAATCCCTGCGAAAAGTGCGGTAATACCCAGCGATACAGAATAAACTCCTACGATAAAACCAAGATATGCTTCAGAAATACATAACTCCCGCTCCATTTGCGGAAGCAATGGGCTCATGATAAAAAATTGACTGCTCGCAACGAACATCAATGCCCACAGAGAAATGAGGATCAGAATGGGGTTGTTTGTCCTTGACAAAATGAGTTTTTGATTTACCCCTTGTACGAGCTCCTGGTAAGAAAGATATGATTCTGAGACATTGTGCCTCTTTCATTTGACCAATGGTTGATTGAGGCATACGAACAGCACCTCTGCCAGCGTACCGTAGCTCTTTGTTCTTGAGTTTTAAGTTGAGATCTGCTAGTGATAAAACATGAGCAATTGATCTGATAAGCAAACCAAAATTTTGAGGATATTAACTGATTTGAATCCTGATGAAAAAGTAGTCTGAAATTAACGTTCGCTCTTGAAAAAATTGACAACAAAATGCGGAAAATAGCAACCATCAACTGATATCGTTAACTATAATCTGATAAAACCAATGTGAGGAAAGATCTGGGGAAAGGGCAAAAATAAAGGGCCCCTCTAAAGAACCGAGAGAGACCCTAACACCGCCAAGACTCAAATATTGTTATTTTTCTATATGAAAGAAAAGGTTTTCGTGTTTTTTTTTCAATAACATCATTTACACGACCTTTTGTTCAAGAAATCCTTCCAATTATTCATTTTTTCGACTTGATTTTGGTGAAAACCACTCGTTTTCACACAAGCTTCTCGACTTAAAGCCACACCCACAAAAGCTGCATGAAAAGGAAGAATTTTCGATGAACTACCCATTTTGGTGGTTAAACAGGAAAAAAATTACCATAATGTGGGTATTTCAGGATTGCCGATCCATGCCCAACTTGCAACCGGTTAGAATATTAATTCTAGTCAGGGATTTCAGAGAATCAATCGACGGGTTTTTCGGTTGTTAATCACTTTACTTGTTGATTGATTCTCATTTTATACGCGAATTAATAAACACTCAATAGCCCGCAAACGCTGCCATGGAAATGATTTGGTATAATCCGGACCTTGACCTTTATCAAAAAGGAACCCGCACCGAATTCAATGCGATTGTGGAGGGTAGTGATCACGCCAATCGCTTTTCGATTCTATATCAATTCAATCATAGCTCAGTAAAATTGGCTGACAAAATCCTGAACTCCCTCAACCTCGTTCGGCAATCACGGCTTGCCTCCGGGTACTGACATGTGAAGTACTTCTGCTATTTTAGCCTTCATGAGGCTTTACTTACTCATTTTTATATTATTCATCATTGGATGTTCACCCAAAGTGGTGCGTTTTGTCAATGATGACTCCAGTTTCGCTCAGTACGGCACCTATTTGGTTGTCAATTTCAGAACCAACCACGCCGAACTGTCTAAAGATGGTTTGGAGTTAATGAATAACATTGAGATGCAACTTCATGAACAACTCAACCGACGAGGTTATCAGGCAGTGTCTACCAAGCCCGACATCCTACTGAGATATGAATTCGTCTCCAATAACAACAGCCGGTCCAACATTAACAATAATCCTTACGATCCTTTCATCACCGTAAACACAACTACTTTCAGAGAATCCATTTTGCTATTTGAGTTGACGGATCGTAAAACCAAGAAGTTGATATGGCAAGCCAGCATTGATTTGAAACAGCAACATAAGCCCAAGAAAAAACAGGAAGAACTCAACAAAGCCATTGTTGCTTTATTCAACACTTATCCCTACCGCGCATTAAACGCCAACCCTGACCTATCAATCATCGAATAACATGACAGAATATGGATTCCTTTCACTAATACCACCAGTATTGGCCATCGCATTGGCCATCAAAACCAGACAAGTAATCTTCTCCTTGATATTAGGAATATTCGTGGGCTGGCTCATTATGGGAAACGGCAATTTGATCACTGCATTTTTGTCTACCATAGATGCGATGGTCAATGTGATGCAAAGTGAAGGCAATACCCGAACGGTCATATTCACTTTATTAATCGGTGCACTCATCCAACTCATCAGGAAATCAGGAGGAATGAATGGCTTTATTGGGCTGATCCAAAAAAGGCTAGCAAAATCCAAGTCCCCAAATTCCACACTACAGGTTGCTGCGGGATTAACCGGATTTCTGATCTTCATTGAATCCAACATTTCCATTCTTACAGTAGGTACTGCCTTCCAATCCTTGTTCGATAAATACAAGATCGCCCGGGAAAAACTAGCCTACCTCGCCGATTCAAGTTCTGCTCCTTCCTGCATTCTTTTTCCGATCAATGCGTGGGGAGCCTACGTTATGGGATTACTGGCTGCTTACGACCACCTGGACCCCTTTCAAGCGCTGCTTTTTTCAATCCCCTTCAATTTCTATCCAATCCTTACACTGATCCTTGTATTCTATCTGGCAGCATCCGGTAAATCTTACGGTCCCATGAAAGCGGCCGAAGCGAGCACCGTAGAAAGCGCACCTACTGAGGCAGTCGAAGAAACAATTGCAGAAGGGAAAGCTTCCAACATGATTATTCCCCTACTGATCATGATCCTGACCATGCCAATCTATTTGGTTTATACTGGCTGGGACAGTTCTGTCAGTGAAGGATTTGGCCAACAACTATGGAGCAGCATCGGAAATGGATCCGGGTCCAGCGCGGTGATGTATGCGGTGGTCACAGCACTGCTTTTTGCAGGCATCTCTTTTGGTATTCAAAAAATCATCAGCTTCAAGGAATTCTTTGAAGAATCTTTGAAAGGCATGAATGAAATGTTACTCATGGCCTTATTGATGGTCCTGGCCTTTGCCATCGGAAACCTATGTAATGAAATGCAAACAGGCATTTACGTAGCGGAAGTAACCAAATCATGGCTAAGTCCGCAACTTGCACCGGCCCTGGTATTTTTGATCAGCTGTTTCGTTGCATTTGCCACTGGCACCTCATGGGGCACATTCGCCATCATGATGTCGATAAGCATACCGTTGGCACAGGCCGTAGGACTGAATCCATATCTGGCAATTGCTGCAGTTTTGGGAGGGGGTGTTTTTGGTGACCATTGCTCTCCTATCTCGGATACGACCCTGATCAGTTCCATGGCATCAGGTACAGAACACATCGAACATGTGCGCACGCAACTTCCCTATGCCCTATTCACTGGCTCTCTGGCCACCTTATTATATTTGGTCGCTGGATTCCTGATGGTTTAAATTATGTCCGCATTGCGACTATTACCGAGCTATGAAGTTTTATTCGTAACAAATGAAGTTTCATATGGGTATAAAAGATTGTATCATGCTTAACACGAAAGAAATGAAACGCATTTTAATTATAGTTACGTTGGCGGTATTCGCTCACTTAACACACGCACAGCATTCTGGCCACTACGCTGGATCAAATGAAGAAAAAGCTTTTGATGGAAATGATTTGGTAAGTTACTTCGAAAGCGAAGCTCCTGTAAAAGGATCTGAAGACTATAGCTATGATTATGACGGGATCCACTTGCTTTTCTCTTCTGAAGAAAACAGAACCAAGTTCCAAAATGATCCAGATAAATATATCCCCGCCTACAACGGATGGTGTGCCATCGCATTAACAGGCGGATCCTTTGTCCGACCTGATTTTAATGAATACAAAATCCAGGATGGACAATTGCTCTTTTTTGAGGTCCGCGCCTTTTTCAATGGAAAAACCGCCTGGGAGCGAGATCCGGACATTCATAAGATTGTAGCAGACAAAAAATACGTAGAACTGAATAACAAGGACTGAGCTGATCAGTAAAATTTCAGACCTCATAAGATTAAACAGAAAGCCGGTATTCACATTACCGGCTTTTCATATATATGCTCCGTTAGTTAACTCTTTCTTAAAGTTAATTTTGCATTCAACTTATTTTTTTTAGGGTTATTTCCATATTTATTTGCCTTGTAGGTAGTAATTGTTGATTATTGCAGTCCAAGGCAAACAATTTTATGAAAAACACCGTCCGCAAATCCAAGATTAAAATGGTTATTTTGATGACCGTTTACATTTTCCTTATGACTTTTTTCATCATAGAGGATCAAAATCTATTTGAAACCATTCAAGAGAATATCTATTCCCTTAGTATCTACCGGCCTTTCTAGGTCCGGTTACTTTAACTCAATGTTGATTTCCTGTTTAAGCTTATTATAAGCAAAAGCAGAACGTTTAAAGGATGGCACACCAAGCATGTTTGTTCCTCCATTAGAAAATCCATAGGGTTCTTTTGGTAAACCCATAAAATTAGTGGCCAATTCACCATCACTGTCTACATCATGGTAGACACTAATGGCGTAATTACCATAGGGTAAATTTTTGAAATGGTGCGTAATCACCTCATCATCTACTGCCACCCTGGCACCTATGACTAATTCTTTGGACAGAAACTTCTCGGCCGAGTCATACACGGCAATCATCATATATCCCTTGACCTCTTTCACTTTGGAAACCTTGACCGTCAAGACCGGATCGCTTTGTGCACATAGCAAATGCACAAGCATGAAGAAAGCGCTCGAAAAAAATATCTTTTTCATATTATTCTGCTCTTAATTGTTTCACTGGGTTTTGTCTTACGGCATTACCTATTTTCCAGCCCACCGACCCTAAAACAATTAACAGGATCAAAATTAAAGGGAAAACAAAATGTCTAACGGCAATATCGATGTGATACGCATAAATAATATCTAATAAATTGGAGATGAATAAAAACCCTCCTGTTAAACCAACCACGGAAGCCACAGTTAAGATCAAAATGATGCGATGATTCAGGCTATAGGCGATTTGCCACACTGTAGCACCAAGCACTTTTCGTATACCCAATTCTTTGATCCTACGGGAAATGGACAATGAGACTGTTGCGTAAAGCCCTAATATAGAGATGAAAATGGCCACAACGGCCACAAAGCTATTGATGCTGATCACGATGTTATTAGTTTGCCTCAAAGGTCGGGTGACACGTTCTTGTAAAAATCCTCCATATAATTTATCAGGAAAAAGGGAATACCACAATTGCTCGACTCGGGCATCCAGTTCCTTACCGGATTGTCCATTGCTGATGACACTCAAGTATTTCACATCCTCCTGAGCTGCCTGTTTGATCATGGCAGGCTTGATCTCATTGTCTAACAGAATCGTTTTGAGGTTGAAATCCTCTACTACTCCGATCACTTTCATCAATTGCCCTTCCAGTAACATATTCTTACCGAGTACTTCACCTCCTAGTTTACGCTCCATCAATTCATTGATCAGCACATTTTTCTGATCCTGCTGCCCTGCCCTAAAGGTTCTTCCTTTGATCAATCGTACCTTGACCGTTTCCAGGTAATTCTCTCCTACTGACAGGACTTCCGTTTCCTGATCGGCTCCATTAAAACGGATCAACCGTGCCTCCGTATGAAATCCAATCAAGTGTTGAGTACCTCCGAAACTGGTAACTTCAGGTAATTGGTCTAATGACTGGTTCAGTAAGTCCATTTGAGCAAAATTCTCAACTGGTACATTGAGTACTTTCTCTACCTGATAGCCACGATCAAGGGTCAGTTGGTAATCTGCATTTTCTACGAATACCAACAAGCTGAAGACATTGTAGAAACATATCACAAACTGGAGTCCTATCAGCAAACCCATTAGCTTACCACGTCCACCGAGACGGACCTTATCCCGAAAGATATGCAAAGAAGAAAAGCGACTCACATACCATGCCGGATAGCCACCTGCGATCAGAATCACTACTAGAAATAGTAGACTTGAGGAAAATATAAACGGCCGCCAATTCAAAAATTCGAATTGCACGATATTGTAATCAAACAACGCATTGTAAGCTGGGATCAGCCATGATGCTAAGCCGACTGATAATCCAATGGAAATGATGACGAGGATTAGGTTTTCGAACAAAAACTGTTGAACGATGCTCTGCTTCGAACCTCCCAGCACCTTACGCATGGCGATCTCTTTCAAGCGTTGCCCGGAAAGCGAAATGGAGATATTGATGAAATTGAAGCTGGCCAGCAACAGCACAAATACTGCTGAACTGATCGTTCCCAATACCGATGCCGGATGCAAAACTCCAACAAAACTGGATTGATACAGTTGATTTTCGAAACCAGGCCAATCCAGGATATTATCTAATCGATATGCTGCTACTTCTCTGCCTTTGTTTTGCTGATTTTGCAAAACAAGGTCCTGATTCAATAATTGTTCAATATCACGCTTAGCAGGTCCGGAATTTCCTGGCTGAATGAACGTTGCATCCACCCAATGTGACCAGTCTTGCGGATCTAATCCTGTTTGATCCAAATAATCTTCGAATAAAAAAACAAGATCAAATCGGAAGCTGATATTCTCAGGAAAATCATCAAGAACACCTCTAATCACATAAGATTCCTGACTTGTAGCTCTTTGAACTACAAGTTGTTCGCCTTCCAGGTCCGTTCTATTGAACAAAGTCATGGCACTCTCTTTTGTGAGTAGTACTTGTGATTTGTCTTGCAAATTGATTGGAAGCCCTTGAATCGACGGGAACGGAAACATCTTTAAGAATCCTTCATCGACATAAGCCGACCGTTGGCGGATCAGGGACTCGCCTTGTCTTACAATCAGTGAACCACCTTTATACCGACTGACACGTGTCTCTTCAAGGGAGGTCGCAATTGATGCTTTGAGCGGCAAAGGCGTAACTCCCATTCCTACATCATCTGCATAATTTAGGCGGGTGCTGTTGATCTTGAAGACATTTTCCGCATCCGGAAAAAACTTATTGAAAGAATGATTGAATTCGTAATTAAAGTACCCGATGATCATCAATGCAAATGCCACACCGAGACTCAGAAGATTGGCTAAAACGTAGAAGCTATTTCTACGAAGTGACCGAAAAGTTGTCAAAAAGTAATTGAACCACATAAAAAATGAAATTTGAGTTTTAGCTCAAAAGAGGCGTGTAATTACGATTTGAGCGTCCGAATTGATCAATCTGGACCTCTTTGTGCCTTAAATTGTGAAGGAGTTACCCCTTCCACGCGCTTAAACACCTGATTAAAGGAGGACTTGGAACTGAATCCACACTCCAGTGCAATTCCCAACATGGTCAGGTGTTCGTACTGCGGATCGTCTAATCTAGCCTTAAATGCGTCTACCCGATACCGATTGACATAATCATAAAAATTGGACCCTTGTTGCGCATTGATCACTTGTGACAATCGGTGTTTTGAAATGTCTATTTCATTGGCCAGTTCTGTGATGCTTAAACTTTGACGAGTGAACAATAAGTCTTCTTTCATTTTGGTCTCAAGTCGATTCAGAATCTCCCGGGATTCTTCATCTGACAAGTTGGAACTCTTGTATTTTTCCTTATCGGAAACCTGATCTACCAAAGTCTTCTCCTGCTTGAAGATGATTGGCTGCCTCAATCCATAGAAACCAACTACAAAAATGTTGATAGAGATCAGTGTAGCGAGTACCCGGAAGCTCATCACAATATCAAACATCTGAACGGAACCTGCCTGAATGACAAAATAGGAAATAAAAAAAGCCACCAGCTCCAACACAATCCAATTGCGTAACCATTTCAAGGTGATGGACTCCTGATAAGAAAACTCATTCAAAACCACCTGCTGGTGCCTAAAAAGCAGCAACAAACTAATCGCCGGGTATAGGAAAGAGGCTCCTGCCAAAATAAGCGGATAATAGCGAAGTAGGAAGGGCAATCCCATTCCTCTGTTGATGTAACCGTCCCCAATTCGGATACCTGCTGAATCCTCAGTGAACCAATAATAATAGAAGAACATGAACACCACCGCAAAAAACAGGATGGAATGGGGCCAGATTTGCCAGTGTTTGAGTGTGGGACTGGTCAGTGCTTTCACATACAAATACACTAGTGAGGCCGTCAAAAAAGGCAAACACCCCAAAACAATCAGCAGTGGCGTGAACCTCGAAGTGGCCTCAATGAAGTTCAGATAGAAGAAAACCAGCATCGCTGCACTCGCCAACATCCAAGCGATAAGGATCCAATCCCCGGTACTTTTCTTGTCTTTGGCCAATAACAATGCCGCAATAAAAATCGCCTGCCCTACTCCAATAAAATAGATTCCGTCCATCTGGCGATGAAACTATGTAAATCAATTCAAAAAATGAAGTCTTGAAATTGATTCATCCAACTTCTTGATCTACCCCTCGTAAAACCAATAGGAATTCGGGTATATTCGGGCTTATATCACTCGGTTCCTTTAAGAAAATAACCACACATGAAAGCATTTTTGCTGTCCTGCACCTTTTTGTTCAGCATTTCTCTTTTTGCTCAGAAAAAGGAACCTTCTCCAATCCAGATCTTCGATGAAAAAACAGGTACAGGTCTTAACATTTACGGAAGTAATTCCAGTATCATGCCTTATACCATGGAATTGTCGGTCAATCAGAAGAACTTAAAGAGCAATAAAAAATTCCCATTAAAAGTGGTATTGGAGCCAAATGCTGACAAAGTACTGATCGCTTCCCTTACGGTGGATAACAAAAAGAAAGGCTGGAGTTACGGCTCGCAATTCACCTACTATCCCGGAAATTATCAGGCGGTACATGATGACACATTCGCCTACGCCCTGCCCTACCCAGTCGGTGAAAAATACCTGATGAGTCAAGGATATAATGGACCATTTTCGCATGCCGGGAAAAACGCGTTGGACTTTACCATGCCCGAAGGCACTAAAGTCCATGCAGCTCGCGGGGGAATTGTCACCGAAATCAAAGAAGACTCAAATCGTGGTTGTGCTAATCGCGATTGCGTTGGACTCGCCAATCTCATCACCATCATGCATGAAGACGGAAGTTTTGCAGACTATGTACACCTTAAAAAGAATGGTGCCCTTGTAGAAGTCGGGGATCAGGTAAAACGTGGGGACTACATTGGCTTGAGTGGAAACACCGGATTTACTTCCGGGCCTCATTTACACTTTGAAGTCTACATGCCCGCTCCGGGGAATCACAAAACCATCAGGACACAATTCGAAACTGCTCCGGGCCAAAAAGAACACCTAAAAAAGAAGCAGTATCAGGCTTTTTAGAAATCGTCGCTATACACAGACGGTGCCACTTCCCGCAAGTTGTACCGACTGCTCATTACTTCCGCATAAGCACCCGTTGAGCGTATCGCCAGCATATCTCCTCGCTTGCTTTCCGGCAAAGTGATCCCACGTGCAAAAGCATCAGAAGTCTCACAAATAGGACCTACTACATCGTAAATATCAGAGTTACTTACTTCCTGTAACGCCTGGATCACGTGTGTTGCCTGATACAAAGCCGGACGGATCAATTCGGTCATTCCCGCATCTACCACTAAGAACGTGGTTTCTTCTCCTGGTTTATTGTAAAGCACTCGAGTCACTAAAGAACCGCACTGACCAACAATCGATCTGCCCAACTCAAAATGTAACGTCTGACCTTCCAGGAGTTTCAACTCTTTTTTAAATGCCGAAAAGTACTGTTTGAAATCCGGTATGGCAGCACCATCAGGATTGTCATAATCAATACCCAGACCACCGCCGACATTCAGGTGAGGAAGTTTGAATCCTTCTTCAAGAATGTATTGCTGTATTTCATTGACCTTGACAATCAAATCAGAAAAACGACTCAGATCAGAAATCTGCGAACCGATATGAAAATGCACTCCAATAAAACTAAGGTACTGAAGCCCTTTTATCAGTGGCATCGCTTCTCGGAATTCCTGAAAAGTCACACCAAATTTATTATTTCGCTTGCCAGTAGTAATGTATTCATGCGTACCAGCATCAACATTTGGATTTAATCTCAACGCAAAACGCGCCTTTTTCCCAAGCTTACCTGCCAGTTCTTCCAAAACCATTAACTCCTGGATGGATTCGACATTGAAAGAAAAGATATCATTTTCCAGACCGAGTTCTATTTCTTTGTCTGTCTTACCTACGCCGGCGAATACGATATGGTCTTTTGGAAAGCCTACTTCCAGCGCTTTCTTCACTTCATTGCCTGAAACACAGTCCGCTCCGAAACCACGTTCACAAACTTCATGCAGAATGCGGATGTTGACATTTGCCTTTAGGGCATAATGAACTTCAAAGGGATGTCCTTCGATTTCGGCTGTGATTGCATCCATGGTTTGACGCAATAAACCAATATCATAGAAGTAAAACGGCGTTTCAAGTGATTGAAACTTATCCAGATAAGATTGATCCATAGTTGTTGCGATCAGTTACAGTACTTCTTCAAGGCGGAAGCAGCTTCCGGCACCTTCAGGTTTTGGGCTTTGATAAAATCCTCACAAGCTTTTCGGGATTTGTTCAGTTGCACTTTCAATGCACCCCGATATAGATACGCTTCGCCGAAATCTCGATTCAATTTGATCGCAAGGCTGTAAGATTCCAATGCCTGATCGAAATATCCCAACTGATGACGGCAGCGCCCTTGTAAAAAATTGCCTTGGGCCGAATTCTCATTTAATTCCAGCGCCTTGCCTACTGTTACCAACGACAGTGAGTACTTTTCCTGATTATAGTACACTTTGGCAATGCTCAAATGAGCATTCACATTGCGTTTATCCATCTTAAGCACCTCTTCGAAATCTTGCAGGGCCAATCCAAATTTACCCACTTCTTCATATGACCGTCCACGATTATATAAGGTGGCGACATCCACCTGATGTGAACTCAGGTAATCATTATATGCTGCAATGGCCTGCTGGTATTTACCATCTTCGAAAAGCTGGTCACCTTCACGCATTTCTCCGCTGGTACAAGCAGCAGCAATGAACAACACAAAAACGAGTTTCAATAATTTCATTTCCAAATGCTCAATAAGTTTGATGAACTGTTTCTTCTGACATCATTTTTCGAGTGGGTAGAATTGGAGGGCAAATATAGCCGGACTACTCAGAACCCATATCGTATTTGATATTTTGGTAAGATATAAGTTCAACAGAAGCCTTACCAATAGACATCTTCGCCGCAATTTTTAACGGCAACTTATTTTTATCTGCAGAAAACCACACTTCAAGTGCATGCTTTCCATCAAAAACCGTATTCTGAGGCATCAACGGAATCAACTTCCAAGAATTAAGACGTCCTAAACTTGTCTTTAGTTCCTCCTTACCCTCATAAACAATTTGAAAATCGTAAAAAGTATCTTCAAAGAAGGTTTTAAGCATTAAGGTATCTCCTGGAGATCGATGTTCAAAGTCCAGGTTTCGAATGGCCATCAGGCCACTCAACAAATCATAGACAGTTCCAGTTGTATCACATTAATAGTATCGGGTTGGTCGCCTTTTTACCTTGCGATGTGGTTTTAAGCTTTCTACTGTCAGCGTACCTTGGTCAGGTTGAATGAAAACCTGTTCTTCCAACTGATACCGACCCTCTCTGATATTTCGAAAGGTATACAAAGGAGTCAGGTCATCTTCTCTAATCAGTGCACCCCATTCATCATATACTGGTGCTACCCATTTTAGCAGTCCTGTAGTAGCGCCCTTTACCGATACCCGATAACAATCTTGTCCTAGATATGACTCGGCTTGTGATGCAATCTCGAAAGTTCCCTTACCTATGGTCAGGAATCCGAAATTGATTTTGAATTGTAATGATTCACCTTTAGCAAATGCGTGCTCAAGCACTCCTTCCTTTTCACGGAACCCAAAGACAATAAGGAGCAGGAACCAAAGAAGTGGATAAACTCGAACACGCACTATCAATCCGTTAGATAAGTTTTATCTTAATTATACCGCTACATCGTTTTCACGAAGTGCCGTATTTAAAGAAGTTTTCTTATCCGTACTTTCCTTACGTTTCCCAATAATCAACGCACAAGGAACTTGATATTCACCTGCAGGAAATTTCTTAGGGATGGTTCCAGGAATTACTACTGAGCGCTCAGGGACATAACCTTTGTATTCAACGGGCTCGTCACCAGTTACATCAATGATTTTCGAACTACCCGTTAATACAACGTTAGCTCCAAGAACCGCTTCTTTACCAACTCTTACTCCTTCAACTACTATGCAACGAGAACCAATAAATGCATTATCTTCAATAATTACTGGCGCGGCTTGAATTGGCTCTAAGACACCACCAATACCCACACCACCACTGAGGTGTACGTTATTTCCTATTTGCGCACAACTACCAACTGTAGCCCAGGTGTCAACCATGGTACCTCCTCCTACGTAAGCTCCTATATTCACATACGATGGCATAAGTACTGTATTTGGACTGACGTAAGAACCATACCGTGCTATGGCATGAGGAACAACCCGTACACCAAGTTGATCATAGTTAGACTTCAATTTTATTTTGTCATGAAACTGAAACGGACCCACTTCGATCAGTTCCATTTTCATCAATGGGAAGTAAAGAATCACTGCTTTCTTCAACCACTCATTTACCTTCCAACCGTCATCTGTGGGTTCAGCAATTCTAAGCTTCCCAAGATCAAGCTGCTCTACAATGCTTGTGATCGCATTACTGTATTCAGGGTCGTTGATCAAAGACCTGTCATCCCAGGCCTTTTCTATCAGAGATTGTAACTCCATGTTCTTGTAGATATTTACTATTTAAATTTTAGACAACTTAATGTTCCGTTATACATGGAACGCATATTGAAAGTGTAGACATGAATTATATTCACAAATAACTAAAGCGCAATCCATTCGTCAAGACATCAGCTATTACAGATACAATTTTCGTGACTGAATATTTAGATCAAAATCATGCACAGTCCAGCAAATCCATTATCTAGTATTAGATGTAATTAAACTTAGACTAAAGCAAATATTCAAGAAGTAATCTATGATACCATTAACGTCTGGATTCCTTCTCTATCGATGATCTACTTTTCAATAGTGCTGCAATATTCAATAAGGTTTAATTGTTCACCAAACGGATAAACGACAAATGGTCTAAATCTCATTTAGTTCCCAAAGAACATTTTATTATACCAGTATTTGCTATAAATGATATTGACTAAGTACTTGCAGTACATACCAAGTCAAATTGACCTTACTCCCTTTCGAAAATAATCGAATAATACCCCCTTCAAACTGATAGTTATTATCCCAAGAAATTGAGTCAACTTCCTCCCTCTTCTCTGGCCCAATCTTTAGTGAAAAATGAACCCAGCCTTTACTATTATAAAGTGAATAACACGTATAGTTTACCTTTCAATATGAGTATTGTTACGTTAAATTCTATTTAACATATAATGATTTTTTTACACACAATGTATTTAAAGAATTTTTTTACATACTACACTTTCACTATTTCCAATCCATCTTTAAATCTATTATTGCATTTATCGAAGAAAAGCAAGCACAACGTCCTGGAAGCATATAAAGTCAATTCCGTAAATGACTCATGATCGCACCTTGATTTATATACAATCCTACGGTACCCATAAATTCAATAGTTATGGTTCTTCAAAGCTCGATGGAAAAGATCCATTTCAATAAGTCGAAAGAGGCATGATACTATGACCAATATGAATCCAATCGATCAACTGACTCTAGTTGTATACTGGGAATCGATCTAAAGGAAACTTAACAACGCTGAATAATGATCAAATAACCCGTAAGGAGACGGTAGAGTTTGAATGAATAACTTCTATAATTACGTATACAATTAATATTCAACTAAAATATTGTTCAACAGAGTTAAATGTCTTGAAAGACAGTTCTTTATAGTTCAATTAAAATACCAATCTAAATATATTTTTAGATTGGTCTAAATTCTTATTTAGATTTGCATTAATGCAACAAATGCTAAGTTTCACAGAAGAAAATTATTTAAAGGCTATTTTCCATCTTGCAGAAGAACATGAAGATGCTGTTTCCACCAATGGATTGGCAGAGAGTCTGAACACTAAGCCAGCAACCGTCAGCGACATGATCAAAAAGCTGGCTCGAAAGGAATTTGTTGACTACAAGAAATATCAGGGCGTCAACCTTACCTCTTCCGGCCGAACTGCGGCTCTGAAAGTGATCCGCAAGCACCGGCTATGGGAAGTGTTCCTTGTAGATAAATTGCACTTTAACTGGGATGAGGTTCACGAGATCGCTGAGCAATTGGAACATGTAAACTCTCCTATCCTGGTAGAAAGACTTAATGAATTTTTAGGCAATCCGAAGGTTGATCCTCATGGAGATCCGATTCCAGATGTCAATGGAGATTTCCAAACCGGCCCTAAGATCTTACTATCAGAAATGGACACCAATGAGTCAGGTGTTATTATAGGTGTAAGCGATGGTGAACCTAAGCTCCTTCAGTATCTGGACAAGGTGAAGATACGGCTTGGATTGAAAATAATGGTCTTAGATAAAATAGAATTCGATGGTAGTATCCAAATCCAATACGGAGAAGCGTCTCCCCTCTTCCTCTCTGCTACCATCGCCAAACATTTAACAATAAGAAAACTGTGAGTAAAACTTTTCTATACCTACTCCTCATTTCAGGAATTTTACTGGGATGTCAACCGGAACAAAAACCAACTGATGGCCGGCTCAATATTGTCACAACCACAGGAATGTTACACGACGCAGTGAGCAATATTGTAGGTGACCAGATAGCAGTCTCCTCCATCATGGGTCCTGGAGTTGACCCCCATTTGTACAAGGCCACACAAGGTGATCTCAGCAAACTGAACCAAGCTGATTTGATCATCTACAATGGTCTTTATCTGGAAGGAAAAATGGGAGAAATTCTGGTGAAACTCGGCAGGAGAAAACCCGTTTTGGCAGCGGGTGAAAAGCTAGCAGATTCGGAACTAATCTCTACTACAGAATTCGGAAGTTCTTACGATCCGCATGTCTGGTTTGACGTGAGCCTCTGGAGCAAAGTGATAGGAATAATCTCGGAAGAAATACAACGTTTTGATCCTGAAAACGCGACCCTTTATCAACAAAACACGAAGGCATATTTGACGACTTTAAAGGCACTTCACGATGAAGTAATTAAACAGATCAATTCCATCCCAAAAGACCAACGCGTACTCATCACTGCACACGATGCCTTCGGATATTTTGGGCGAGCTTACGACATTGAAGTTCGGGGATTGCAGGGTCTTTCCACTGCCACAGATTTTGGATTGCGAGACATTGCGGAGATCACAGATCTGATCATTGAAAGAGACATCAAAGCCATCTTCGTTGAGACGAGTGTTTCAGACAAAGCCATCAAAGCCGTGCTTAGTGGCGCCGTGGAAAAAGGACAAGAGGTAGTCATTGGCGGCTACTTATTTTCTGATGCAATGGGTGAATTTGGAACAGAAGAAGGAACCTATTTAGGGATGGTGAAAAAGAATGTAAGTGTGATCGTAGCAGGGCTAAAATAGACAGCACAAATGACAGAAAATCAGAATAAAATATCAGCCCTCGAAATCCATGATCTCACGGTAAGCTATGACAAAAAACCGGTGTTGTGGGGAGTCGATCTGGAAGTTCCTAAAGGAGCCATCGCCGGGATTATCGGTCCGAATGGCGCTGGCAAATCAACGCTGATCAAGTCAGTGATGGGGCTCCTCCCCTTGAGTTCTGGTTACGTCAAACTTTTTGATCAGGACCTTGATGATGTTCGCCAACGCGTTAGCTACGTCCCACAAAGAGAGACCGTCGATTGGGACTTCCCTGCTTCAGTGATGGACGTGGTATTGATGGGTCGATATGGCAACCTGGGATTATTCAAACGACCCAGAAAAGCTGACCGGGAAGCAGCAGCCTATTCACTGGAACAGGTAGGCATGGAACCTTTTAAGGACCGTCAAATATCCCAGCTTTCAGGAGGGCAACAACAACGTGTTTTCCTGGCTCGGGCACTGACGCAGCAAGCCGATATTTATTTCATGGACGAGCCTTTCGCCGGAGTGGACGCTGCTACAGAAAAGGCCATTATTCAAATCTTAAAGAAGCTCGCGTCAGATGGTAAAACCGTCATTGTAGTACATCACGACCTACAGTCTGTCTCCACTTATTTTGATTGGTTGATCATGCTCAATCTACGTCTGGTGGCTTCGGGCCCTACCCAAGAAGTATTCCAGCCTGAGCTGTTGGAAGAGACTTATGGTGGTAAACTCACGCTACTTACAGAAGTGGGAGAATTGTTAAGAAAAGGCCAATATCCCAGTCGGGATCTGTTATAGACAAGCCATGAAAGAGATCATCATCGATTTTTTCACCTTCTCGCATCCCAATATCAAATATGTGGTCTTCGGAACGATGTTGCTTTCCGTCTCGTCTTCAATAGTGGGTTGCTTCACATTTCTCAAAAAGAAAGCATTGGTCGGCGATGTGGTTTCTCATGCCGTCTTACCGGGCATTTGTCTCTCATTTCTGGTGGCTGGCTATAAAAACCCGCTCCTGATCATTATTGGTGCTTTTATCAGTGGCTGGATATCGATTGTCACCATGGATTACATCGTCAGAAACTCTAAAATCAAGGAAGATACAGCTACAGGGCTCTCTCTATCCGTCTTTTTCGGTGTTGGAATTCTACTCCTCACCTACATCCAACATTCCGGGAATGCGAACCAAACCGGCCTGGATGCTTTCTTATTCGGTAAAGCTGCTGCACTTGTTGGAGCGGATCTCTACGCCTTTGGCACCATCGCTATCATCATTTTAGTAGTTGTGGCTTTATTCTACAAAGAATTTAAACTTCTGGCCTTTGATATACCGTTTGCGAAAGCCATTGGTATGCCTACACGAACAATAGAATTGCTACTTACTTCTATTACTGTGATGGCGGTTGTGACTGGAATACAAGCCGTGGGTGTGGTTTTAATGGCTGCCATGCTGATCACACCAGCCGCAGCAGCCAAATTCTGGACCAACCGGTTGAGCAAAATGTTGATCCTGGCCGCTATTTTCAGTGCTTTTTCCGGATTTACCGGCGCTTTCATTTCTTATCTGAAGCCATCGCTTCCGACTGGTCCATGGATGGTCATGGTACTGTCCATGATAGCCATACTCTCATTTTTCTTCGCACCGGAAAGAGGTATCGCAATCAAAGCCATTCGGCAAAGGCGGATCAAGCGACAGTTCCTGGAAGAGAACTTATTAAAGACCTTCTATGCTTTGAAAGAGAAAGAAGGTGATTTCCACGCTCCCATTTCTCCTGACGAAATCCTTGAGAAACGTACTTTTTCTCTGGCACAGCTCAATCAAGGCTTAAAAAGGCTGAAAAGGCATGGTTTTTTGAGGCCCGATGAGGCTAACTGGCGACTGACTAAGGATGGCTTAAGAAAAGGAAAACGAATCCAGCGATTGCACCGTCTTTGGGAACTATACCTTACAGAATACCTGCGCATTGCTCCGGATCATGTTCATGAAGATGCAGAGTCTATCGAACATATCATCACGCCAGAATTGGAAATCAAACTGGAAAACCTGTTGAAAAACCCTTCAAGGGATCCGCATGACTCTATTATCCCCGCAAAATGACTTCAAAATGAATCTTAATCCACAAAATATGGCCCTATGGATGCACTGATCATCATCGCTACTGGTTGTTTGGTTGCCATCAGCTGTGGCATTTTGGGCAGCTTTTTGGTATTGCGAAAAATGGCGATGGTCAGCGATGCCATCTCTCACGCCGTATTACCGGGCATTGTCATTGCATTTCTACTTGGCAGCGACATGGACAGCCTGGGCATGGTGCTAGGTGCCGGACTGATCGGCATATTGACTACCTTCCTGATCGAATTTTTCCACCAAAAAGGGAAACTTCAGACAGATGCGAGCATTGGTGTAACTTTTACCTGGCTGTTTGCTCTTGGAGTAATACTCATCTCTTACTATGCCGGAGATGCACATATAGATGAAGATTGTGTGCTTTATGGAGAGATCGCCTATACGCCACTGGACCTGATTTATTTAGAAAATGGAACAATCCTGGGACCCAAAGCGCTGATTGTACTCAGTGTGATCCTACTCTTGATTCTAGCTTTTGTGGTCCTGGCCTGGAAAGAATTTTTCATCACTTCTTTTGATCCCGCGTTTTCAATTTCCGTGGGCATCTCCAGTACTATATGGCATTACGTATTGATGAGCCTGGTGTCATTGACTACCGTTGCCTCCTTTGAATCTGTGGGGGCCATTCTTGTTGTGGCATTTCTGATCACTCCAGCGGCTACTGCCTATCTGATTACGACAAACCTGATGAAAATGATCTACTACAGTTGCTTCTTCGGAACGCTTTCGGCGATTTTCGGCTATTATTTGGCTTATGCCATCGATGGGTCCATAGCAGGGGCCATGGCCACGGTTGCGGGAATCATGTTCTTTATCGTTTTCCTGGTCCAGCAATTTCAGAAAAAACGTATTAGAGCTACAGTTTAAACCCCTTTTTCATGCTTAATGTGATTTTTGGTATCATTACCTCGCAGATTATTGCATTTCTTAAACACCAATTCCCGATACTGTGAAGAACATCAACTGGATCGACCACCTACTCAACTTTGTCTCTGTGATTCTGGGAGTTTCCATGGCCTTTTATGCCAGTAACTGGTCCGATGACAGAAAAAACAAAGATGAATCCATCCGAATTGTCGAATCACTCATTTCAGAAATTGAACAGGACCTCCGTGTTTACGAAAATCATCAGTTAACACGCAATCGCAAGCAATCGGAAAATTTAAACCGGGCAATTGGGAAGATCCAGAAAAGTGATCTGGACAGCCTTCCACATCTCATTCAGCGAGGCATCGGCTACACCAATTATTACCCACGCAAAGCCACCTTTAATTCCATAACTTCTTCTGGAAAGTTTGGGTTAATTGAAGATTACGATCTGCAGATTCAAATATCATCTTACTATGAGGCTACGGCAGTGGAAGCCAGGTACAGAGGGGAAACCCAGGTCGATTTTTATAAAGAACACTTTATGCCCATGATCATCGAAAGCACGGACCTACTCAATCCGAAGATAGAAGATATCGACCTTAAAAAGCTAACTAACATGCTCCTCCTCTACCAAAACATGATCAATGCCAAAGTATCCAAGTATGAGGAAGTGGTAGAAAAAGGCAAAGCTTTGTCAGACAGCCTGGCTGCGTACAAAGACCAACTTCTATGAATGCTATACATGATACCATAGTGGCTTTATCTACTCCCAGTGGAGTTGGAGCCATTGCCGTGATCCGCCTTTCCGGGAAGGAAGCAATTACGATTGCTAATGACCTGTTTGAAGGCAAAGACTTGACTCAGGCAGCCACACACACGCTTCATTTTGGATCAATAAAACAGGGAGAAGAGGTACTGGATGAAGTCGTGGCATCTATTTTTAAAGGCCCCCGATCTTATACCAAAGAAAATGTGGTCGAACTGAGTTGTCATGCTTCACCTTACATCATAGAGCAGTTATTGCAGCTCACCATTACCAAGGGTGCCCGAATGGCAATGCCCGGGGAATTCACACAAAGGGCATTTCTCAACGGTCGGTTTGATCTGGCTCAGGCGGAAGCAGTTGCCGATCTGATCGCGGCAGAGAATAAAGCAGCTCACGGCAATGCTATCCGGCAAATGCGAGGTGGCTTCTCAGGGGAAATCAAGGAATTCCGGGAAAAGCTGATCCACTTTGCCTCAATGATTGAACTGGAGTTGGACTTCTCCGAAGAGGATGTTGAATTTGCTAGTCGAGACGAATTAAGAACACTCGTCAATCAATTGATGGTACCGATCAATGGCCTGATCAGAAGTTTTGAGTTAGGTAATGTGATCAAAAATGGTATTCCAATCGTGATCGCTGGAAAACCCAACGCCGGTAAGTCCACCCTCCTCAATGCCCTGCTTAATGAAGAACGTGCGATTGTATCCAACATTGCCGGAACTACCCGAGACGTGATTGAAGACGTCATGAATATCGACGGCATAACCTTCCGATTCATTGATACGGCAGGCTTGCGGGATACCGATGATGAAATTGAAGCCATTGGTGTTTCGCGCACCAAAGAGCAGATGCAAAAGGCGTCTGTGATCCTCTATCTGATTGATCTAGAGCGTGCTGACCTGGAAGAAACGCAACAAGAAATTGCTGGCCTTAAATCAGAAGACACCCCTTATCTACTCATTGGCAACAAAGCAGATATCGCCTCAGAGGACATTAAAAACGAGGTAGCTAACAACGACGGACTTCTGATTTCCGCCAAGAAAAAAACGGATCTGGAGGGATTGAATCAGCAACTGATGAAAGTTGTGGATCTGGAAGGATTAAATGCCGAAGCCACCTTTGTGACCAACTCCCGACATGTCAGTGTGTTGAAAAGCACCAATGAAGCACTGCAACGCGTTATTAACGGCATTAATAGCCAAATCACCAATGACTTTCTGGCCATGGACATTCGCCAAGCTTTACATCACCTCGGAGAGATCACCGGAGAAATCACCACCGACGACCTGCTTGACAACATTTTCAGTAAGTTTTGTATTGGGAAGTAGCTCATCTGAAAGTTCTTCATAAACATGTGAAATTGGCAATCTAGTCATTCGATCACCGTAAATAGCGAATTTTGTTAGCTACTAGCAATTTGACACTTAACACATAATTTGTATTTTAGGGTATACTATTTCTGCAACCGCATTCATGTATACCAGTGTAGACCTAGTCTTTTCTTTATTGGGGATTGCTGCATGGCTGGCGCTTGTCATTTATATATGTCGAGCTATCTATCTAAGCAATCAACATGTTCCAATTGCCCTGGTACTGGGCGTCTTCTTCACTTTGATCTTAGGTAGAGAATTGATCGTAGAAGTAGGTAAACCCCTGGATACATATTTCACAAACCTCATTGATTTAGATTTCTTCTCAAGAAAAATCATTGAAATTGAAGAACCCAATAAAAACAAGAAAGAAGATCAGCAAAACAAGAAGGATAGTTTGCAGGATGAAAAATTGCATATCGATAGTCTTCTGGCCGCAGCGAAGAAAGATAGCCTTCGTCAGCTCAAACTTCAAAATGAAAAAAATAAACGTCTAAAAGTACGAGCTCAGGAAGAAACGCAACTATCCAATCAGGTATACTCACCTAAACTATGGTCGTGGACCTTACTGCTTTTATTGTTGCTGATGTCTACCACCTGGATATCAAGGGAATTGGTACAGTTATCAAACCCAACCAACAAGAAATCGAACAACCAGAATAAACACCTGAAACAAAATATTTTGATCATAAGTACGGTGGCATTTGCGGTATACCTGAGCATTTCGTCTCTGGTTTCGCTACCTGTTGTTACTGCTGGCAAAATGCTGGCTACGGAATCAGAAGAAAACAAACATGAATATCTATATGAGCTGCGCGAAGAGATCGATTCACTGCAAAAGAAGGACGAGCTTTTTGCAGATGATGTGTTGGCCGATCTGGATCAAATTATGGCAGATATTGAGGGTGATGATAATAATTTCTCACGTGTTCAGTCTTCCTTTTACCAAACGCTAAGAACAGAAACAGACGTTCAGCGATTGAAAATCATGGAAACGATTAACATCGAGCTTCCTATTGGCGCAGCAAAACTCCTCACCAAGATGAATCAGGCGGAGGAAGCGAACCTTACTGATGGTCAACGGTTAGAATACAAGTCGCTTCTATATGATTGGTACATCAATAAAAGATTAGACCTCATCAAATACGTAAAGGAACGCAATGACTTAATCAGAAATCTTAAAAAAGTAGGTCTTGACGATTATTGGCAAGCATTAGGTAAGAGCACATCATCTGACTCGATTAAAATCATTTCAATTGATGAGAAGATGAAAGCCATTCCTCAGTATTTACAGGATAAAAACGCCCTAAAACAACCTAAAGAACAAACTATACCTGAACAACCGAAACAAGGAGATCACCTTGGAAACTTCGCATTCATTATGGGGTGGCTTCTGAGCATTGAATCTTACTCACTAGTGGTAATCATGGGATTGGTAGGTTTTGGCCTCTTAGGCGCCATTGGTTCATCGTTCATTAAGGGTCGCAAACAAGGGCATGAAGCTGGAGCCCTGATCAGTGATGTCCCAAAAACGCTGATCAGCGGATTTATTGCTGCCATAGTGGTCTACCTGGCCATTCAAGGCTCTGTCTCCTTATTGAGCGGGGGTAGCACTGGAGGGTTTAGTCCAAACAATGGCTATTTACTTTTTTTCATAGCCCTCACCGCGTCAGTGTACAGCGATTTTGCCTGGGACTGGGTAAAGAATCGATTTAAAAAAGTCCTCAAAGACGAACAATAATCATAAGCTATACTTGATTGACCATGAAATTCCTGGATCTGTCTCTTACACTACTAAGCCTGCTACTACCGGTATTGTTTGGCGTTCTTGTACTGTACTGGAACAATAAGAAGCTTAACTCCGGAAAAGAGAATTTATGGATAGCCTTAGTCATTGCAATTGTTTTTCAGTTCCAAACTTTAGGAGAAATTATTGAACACTTCTTCCACACCATTCAAGATCTCATTTTTTACACGCAACAAACCGATTCTGAAGTCAAGCTTTTCCATTTCCCGGCCGCTTCAATCCTTTTTTTTAGTGTGCTCCGAATTTTGATGATCTGGATTGCTTTAGGTTACCTGATCGACAGGTCAGGATTCAAAAAGAAAGAAAAAGTTTCTCTCAATCGACGTTTCATCAGAAAGAACATTCTTACCATTTCGACGATCATAGTAGCCTTTTATTTGGCCATTACGGCCCTCATTACAGCTCCAATTGTTCGTGGTGAAGGGGTCAATGCTAACAGCAATTTTTACCAGGATTTATCAGAGGAATTAAAGGAAACTGAATCCTTTGATAATTATCAACTAGATCGATTTGACTCGTTGTTGTCGCTAAGGGAAAAACAAGCTGAGTTGCTCCCAAAATTGAGTTACTGGGGTAGTATGATCGCCTATCAGATCAGAGACAGTTTGAGATCAAGGCAAAAAGACATGTCTTCAAAAAATCTGGATAGCATTACCGATATGGTTTTTAAAACCAAATTGATGGAATTAAACACCGTCCTTCAACAAAACAAGAGAGAATCGGTTGCATCTGGCCAAGCACTGGATCAATCTAAATTCATGATGTATGTGGACTACTTGCAATCAGGACAAAAAGTAGGAGAATTGTTCCCGCAAGACCTGATGGGTTTTATTGATCAGGAATTCACCCAGTTGAATACACTTAAAAATTTGGTGCAGTCACGATCATTAGCCATGAAAGCAGATGTTCGGGACTTTGTGAATCAATTCCTGTATATGCAACGTCACATGGCCATCCAACAAATGCAGGAAGCAGAAAAGGCCAATCTGGTCAACAACCTCAAACTACGGCATAAGGCGGCACTTTATGATTGGTATGTAGCCATTCGGTCTGAGCGTTTCGACTATTTTATCACTCAAATCGACTGTACAAGGGATGTAATCTACAACTTTTCATCAGCGATCATCCCGGAGGGTGATCTGGACAATGCGTTGGAATACTCCTATCTGAAGAATTACCATGAGAATCAGTCTAATCGCAAAAAGTTCGGGACCGCTGGCTTTTTCATATCATTCACCGACGGAAAATTGGATTCGGCCATTTCAGAATACTATAGGGACTCATCTCAATTCCTGATCAATAAATTACAGGAATATAGTCATATCTATTCCGATAGGTATAAACAACTTGACTCCATACTAACCGCATCAACACTGCAATGGGACAGCCTGCTGCAAACGCCCCCTGAACTTGCGATGATACCTCCAATACCGGAGCAAGGAGAAAACCTGGGCATCTTCAGTGCTATCATGGGGTGGCTCCTGAGAATACAAGACTACAGCGTGGTTTTAATTGTTGGACTTATTGGATTTGGTTTGATGGGAGCAGCAGGAGCAACTTTCATCAAAGAGGCAAGCGAGAAGGAAGTAATCACGGAAATAGCTGAGGAAAAGAAGAAGGAATCCGAAAAAACTAGTGTTACTCTCCAAGAAACGCTCACGGAAATGAAAAAGCCAGATCAAATGGATGAAGAAGACCTACTGGTAAAAGATCTCCCTGGCGTAATCATAAAAGGGTTTACAGCCGCTTTGATTGTATTCCTTGGCTTTCAGGGAGGAATGACATTATTGACAGGGTCTGGCTCTACACCTCCTGATGAGAGTTTGTTTTTCTTTCTGGCTCTAGCAGCGTCGGTCTATAGCGATACGACCTGGAATTGGGCAAAAGTCAAGCTAAGAAGTACCCTGGATAAAACAAATCAATCAAGTGCTCCTCCTGACGGGCAGGTTCAGCAGGGGGCCGCCGGTACTGACAATTCAGTAAATAACGAACTATCCGATGACTCGGATATAACAGAAACGAATAGTGATCCTGATCCACCAAAATAGTAAGCTCTCTTAGGTCGAAGAAAGTCAGTTATTTTTCGAAAGGACTTATGTAATCACATAATACCTCAACTGCTCTTCACTTCCGGGGAGTTGGATGTATCCATTGTGAAGGAAACCTAGTTTTTCCAATACACGACAGGAAACAACATTTTCGTCGGTGGTAATGGCACCTACTTTATCCGCATCATAATCATGAAAGGCTAACTCAATCATCTTCTGTGCTCCTGAAGAGGCATAACCTTGACCTTCATAAGCCTCTAAAATGGCATATCCAATATCAAGTCCATCCACGCCTTCACGATCATGCAAACTACATGTGCCTACTGCCGAATTGGTTACCGGATCGATGATTACGTGGTTCACAAATCCTTTCTGGCTCAAGTCAGGATGCATCTTATCCAAGATATATTGACGGGCATCATTCATGGAATAGACTCCTCTATCTCCGATATGCGTCAACCATTTCTCGCTGGTCATCAATTCGAAAAGTAGCGGAGCATCTCCCTCTGTTACCAGTCTCAATTCCACGGGTCGCTGAGGACTATGGTCCTCCCAGGAAAAGGACAAGAACTTCCATTTGGTATGATATTTTACGAATTGAAAATCCTTTGTTCCCTTTATGCTAAATGGCTTTCCGTCCTTTATACCTTCTTTTTGATAAGTAGCTATACGAACGGCGCGATTTCCATCAATCACGGTTTTCGAGGACAGTTCATACTCTTTAAACTCCTGATATACCCCTGATTGGAGAATGGATTCACGGGATGAAACGAATTCGGAAATATGAAAGGTTGCTGTTTCACCGGGCTGAAAATGCGTTACCTGGCCTCGCGGGTCAAAAATATTCCTCAAATTTCCGACATGCTCCCCTGTGGTTGTAAAGGCAGCAAAAAAGGCTTCAACCAGTAGGTCTATTTCGTGCTCATCTACGTTTTTCATTCGTCTTCCTCATTTAGGATTGAGCGACAGTGATATTAGCCGCATGCCACACCTTGATATTTAAGGTATTGGCAATAAAACATTTCCTATTCGCCTCCGAATGCAATTCCTCCGCCTTTGGGATCATGCGTTCCTCCGATACAACTACCTCGGGATGTAACTTCAAACTGGTAAAGGCACCACTGCCATCCTCGTTCAGTTTCATGGTACCCTCTGCCCTATCAAGATAGTTCACCACCACGATACCGTTCACTGCACACAAATGCAAGTACCATAGCATGTGGCAAGATGAAACAGCCGCCAGCAATAAATCTTCCGGATTACTCTTTGTGGGATCCCCTAAAAAGGCTGGGTCTGAGGAACCAGCAATGGACGGCTTTCCGTCAATCTGAATTTGATAGCTACGTTCATAGGCCTGGTAGCCTGACGTGCCTTGTCCTTTATTACCGGTCCAAATTAAATTGGCTTTATAGTGGTGGTCCATCTTCATCATTTGTTATGCTTCGCTAATTCAACCCGTATTGTTTCTTTGATGCTTCAACTATCTCGGCTTCAGTCTGTTTCGGATACAAGTGGTAACTCGGAGCAATAATGGGAGTAACTTCCTGTATTTCAACTCGAATGATCTGATTAAAAGGAAACTTTCCCATGGTCAATTCATCAAGTGCCGCTTTCATTGTATTGAACCCCTCGTGACTACTATCGATGATTGCCGCTGTACCTTTCATTTTATGGCCTTTCTGCACCAGTATATCCAGGACACTAACACAAACCTGATCATTCTGACGGATGTTTCGAACAGAGCCTGGCGATGCGATGTTCGCAATGATCACATACCGATCTTCCCAAGGCAAAAACGCTTCTTTGGGAGAAACATTGGGTATTCCATTTTCGTCGACTGTCGCCAGCCAGCACAATACACATTGCTCTAAACTTTCCTTGATTGAGTCGTTAAGCATGTCAAAAAATCCAAAGTTAAAAATATGACCTAAGCCAAAAGGTTGGCTCTCCTCATTTGTATTGCAAATTAGTTAACCCACACAATCAACCAAGCAATAGGCTGGAACTTGCTCCAAAAACAATACTATTTACCTGATTCAGTAAGTCTAAAAGCCTGACTTCCGTATATCTTGTAAGCAGTTATGGAAAACTATCTGGAAAGCATCATCAAGCAATTCAAGTATTATCAAGGCCTTGGAAAAAAGGCAATGGACCAGGTGGACGAAAAGTCACTGTTCATGGAACCGGGAATAAACTCCAACTCCATGGCTGTCATCGTGAAACACCTGCATGGCAACATGCTTTCTCGATGGAAGGACTTTTTGGGAAGTGATGGGGAGAAAACGTGGCGCAACCGTGATGATGAATTTGAAGACACGCTGACAGACCGAACAGCAGTTTATGAACGATGGGAAGAAGGCTGGGAATGTCTTTTTAATGCCATCGAGAATTTGAAAGCCGATCAATTAGATCACATCATTTATATCAGAAATGAGGGTCATACGGTGATGGAAGCCATCAATCGGCAGTTATGTCACTACAGTTATCATGTGGGCCAGTTAGTTTTGTTAGGGAAGATCATTAAGGGCAGTGACTGGACCAGTTTATCTATTCCTAAAGGCCAGTCAGCAGCATTCAACCAGCAAAAATTTAAGGAGGAGAAATCTCGCAAACACTTCACGGATTCTTAATTGCGACTTACCTATTGACGGACCCGGGGAACGTTTTCTCTGCTCCTGCGTTCTAGATTTAGCGTCAAGTTTAGTTAACATTAAGCTCTTGTAAGGAGAAGCTATTATACATGTCTGCCTCTACCCTTTTTATCCCTGATATTTCCGGTTTCACACGTTTTGTCAAGCAAACGGAGATTCAGCACAGTCAGCACATCATTGAAGAGTTGATTAACCTGATCATCAAGGAAGGAAGTCGAACTTTTAAAGTGGCTGAAATTGAAGGGGATGCTGTATTCTTTTTCAAACACGAACAAAAGCTATCGGTAGAAGAAATCATTGCAGAAGCCAAACGCATCTATCTTGCTTTTCATCAGCATTTATTGAACTATCAGCATCGACGGATCTGCAATTGTGGTGCCTGTACTTCTGCCGCTAATTTGGAATTAAAGTTTGTTACTCACGCGGGAGAAATAGCCCTGGCGAATTTTTCATTAGATAAAGGCAAGCCTTATGGTGAAGCGGTTATTGTCGCCCATCGTTTACTGAAGACGAAAATCGGACATTCGGAATACTTATTACTTTCTGAGGATTTCAACGATGAGGTTGAAGCAGCAGATGGCCATGATTGTTACGAAGACACGGAACTTGGGAAAACGAACTTCTCATATAACTTCCTTCGGGAATGGAAGAAAGAACTCAAGCCTGTTGTCCATCAATCGGGCAACACAGACTTTGACATCATGGCAACAGTCACTCAGGTGCTACCTTTCGAGATGTCATTCATCTATGACTTTATCTCTGATTTTCGATACCGAAGCCTCTGGAACAAAGAAGCAGACAAGATCTTGTTTGATGAAAACCAGATCAATCAGGCCGGAACCGAGCATTTATGCATCGTCAATGGTAAAGACCTTTCACTCGAAACCATCAAGCCACGAACAGAAGCAGGACAGGAATCTTATGGGGAAATCTTAAAGAATCCTGCTCCCTTTAAATATTTCGAAAACAGTTTTCTTCTGACGCCTCTAGACAATGGCCACGCCCGGGTTGAGCTACGATTATGTGCTTCTTTTAAATGGACTATTCAAAAGATCATTGCTGGTATTATTCGCAAGAAATTTAGCAAGCAAGCTTCCCTGATCATCGACCAATTATTCGAAGCTTTGCAGGGCCATGCGAAAGAAGTGGCTTGATTTGGGCTTTTTTTTCGTCATCTCCGATTAAGGCAACCTCAAAACCTCCACTTTCAATCTGGTTGTTCGCCCTTTCTTCATCTTTAATTTCTTGGCTGCTTTCGCAGAAATGTGCAACCCATTTTTGTAACGACCTTTTTCCCGATCATTGACGCGTACAACCACCACTTTGCCATTGGCAGGATTGGTCAACTCCAATAGCGTACCATAAGGATAAGCCCCGTGTGAAGCGGTGAAGGACTTCTTCTTGTACTTTTCACCGCTCGTTGTGACCTTGCCTTTGTACCTGGGATCATAAACCCTGGCCTTCATTTTCGATACATAGCCAACTCTCATGATATCTACCTTGGGCTTAACTGGCTCGGGAATCGTCTCGGCAGCAATGACAGGTAGATCCGGCGTGATTTCTTCGTCTTCGAAAATTCTGGTCCCAAACAGGTAATACTTATCGTAGTAGTAAGGATTGTGAATGGAAGTGATGTTCACACCACTATTGGACGCATGGAGCATCCGTTCTCCTTCGATGACAAAACCCACGTGGGACACCAGTCTGGGCGTATTGTAGGTACGAGAGAAAAAGATCAGGTCTCCAGGTCTGAGTTCGTTCTTCTCCAGAATGATTTTACCGTACTTGGCCAGTTCATTGGCATTGTGCGGTGCATATACACCCAAATCTTGCATGGTTTGTGAGATCAAACCTGAACAATCCATCCCTTTCCGGGACTGCCCTCCATATCGATATGGGATACCCAAATATGCACGGGAGGCATTGATGAAATCCTCAGGCTTAATAGCTGAAACATCGAGGTACTTTTCGGCTCCTTCTGACTTAAATTGCCGCAATCTGCGGGTCATATCGGCATCTCTGGAATACTTAACCAGTAGCTGATCCAGCGCTTCTTGCGCAAAACTGAAAGAAGAATAAAACAGCAAAGTGATCATGATGAGTGAACGGTGCATGGCGAATTGATTGAGGTTGAAATTACTTTACCCTGCTTACAGGTTCAGTGAAATCGCAGGTCGTGATCTGAGTTGATGTGACTTGGTGAGGGTCACTGAATAATGAACGGCGCTTGTACGGGGTTTATTATATCGGACCGATTCTATGTTCAATGATGCTTTGGAATACCAAGGTCGTTTAGTTAAGAGAAGCTATCGTCATTGCGAGCCTGCGTGGCAATCTTAAATATGTTATCGATATAGAATTACTGATTAGACTGCTTCAATTCTTCGCAGTGACGAACCTTAACTAAAACGATATTGAATCATATACTATTCAAAATTCACAAAACCATCTTAGTAAGGTCAACATTTCATCAACTTCAGAAAAATTCCAATTATCGTATACTCCAAGACAACTACTTCAAAAATGTACGCTTTAACGAATCTTCTAAGGACTATTCAGACTTATAGCTGTATGAGAAAGGTATGCTTATTATTGACTGCTACATTATTTCTTCTCTTTTCAGTCAAAGGCCAGGACAAGGATGATGAACTAAAGTTATTTACCTCCATCATTGAACCCGGTTCAATGGCTTCTAAATTAGAGACCATTAAATACTTCGACAACAACTGGAACGATGCCTATATCCCACTGTTCCTGGAAATCTTCTACTTCGCGGATGATCCTAAACTATTTCTGGCGTTAAGAGAAGTACTGGAATCTCATACAGGCAAAAGATATGGTTTTGATCTGGACAAATGGTACCAGTACATCTGGAGCAAGCCTGAAAACGTCCCTCACTACTATGCAGATTTCAAGGCAGCATTGTACCAACAAATCGACCCCAAGTTCTATCGATACTTTAAAGACCGAATGATTACTCGCAATATTCGGCTAGATGAAGTTCGATGGGGAGGTGTTTTACAAGATGGCATCCCTCCGCTGAGAAGTCCACTCATGATTACGGCTTCAGAAGCTGGTTACCTGAATGACGATCACGTCGTTTTCGGGATCGAAGTAAACGGAGATATAAGGGCTTATCCGAAAAGGATCCTGGCCTGGCACGAAATGTTTGTGGATGAGGTAGGTGGTGTACAAGTTGCAGGCGTGTATTGCACCTTGTGTGGCACGGTCATCCTCTACGAAACAGAAATCGAGGGCAAAAACCATGCAATGGGAACGAGTGGGTTCTTGTACCGATCCAATAAATTGATGTATGATCAAGCCACCCAATCCTTATGGAATACCCTCTGGGGAGAACCGGCTATTGGTCCACTGATACACGAGGATATTAGGTTCAAGGTGCGTAGTGTGGTAACCACCACCTGGAAAGAATGGAAGGCCAGACATCCGGAAACGAAAGTACTCTCTTTACAAACCGGCCACAGAAGAGATTATGGTGAAGGGGTCGCTTATCAGGACTATTTCGCTACGGACAAATTGATGTTTACCGTTCCCAAAATCGATAGCAGACTAAAAAACAAGGATGAAGTACTGGCCATACGATTGGAAAAAAGCGCTGAGGAGGCGTTGGCTATTTCAGCAAAGTTCTTAGTGAAAAACAACATCTACCATGATCAGATTAATGGCAATGCTTTTGTTGTTCTGACAGATAAGACGGGAGGCAATCGAGTTTACGAGAGCCAGCGAATCACCTTCAAAAAGTATAAAAATCCATTCACCGTACTTGATGAGACAGGAATTACCTGGGAAATCAGAGAAGATGCCCTTTATTCCGATACAGGGGATAAACTTGCTCGGCTACCTCATCATCGCGCTTTCTGGTTTGGCTGGCATGCTGCATTTCCGGAAACGAGATTAGTCAAGTGAATCCCTGTTAGGTCCGGCTGTCGGCATTATCTTGCTCCCATGAGTCAGGAAGCCCTTAAAGAAGCACGTGAACTGCTGAATAGTCGAAGCTTTGGCGTATTGTCCACCTTATCTGTGAAACTGGAAGGATTTCCATTTGGATCGGTGGTTCCTTATTGTTTAGATGAGGCTGGTGCTCCTGTGATTTTGATTTCTACGATTGCTGAACACACCAAAAACCTCATGAACGATCCTAGGTGTAGCATCACCATTTTGAGAGAAAGTAATAATGTTCAATCCAATGGACGTTTGTGTTTAGTGGGTAACATGGAAAAACTCCCTACAGAGGATGAAGTCACACCCGAAAAATACTATCGACACTTCCCAAAATCCGCTGGTTATCATCAGGCCCACGACTTTTCCTTTTATAGACTGGACATCAAAGACATTCGATATATTGGTGGGTTCGGTCGTATTCATTGGCTGGATGCCAAAGATTTTTGCCTACAAAACCCCTTTAACGGGAAAAGTGAAGCCTACATCATCAATCACATGAATGAAGATCACCAAAAGGATCTAGCGCTGTATTCCTCGCATTTCCAGCAAATCAAAACGGAAGACAAACAAGTACGCATGGTGGGTATCGACACGGAAGGATTCGATGTGTTTGTAGATGACCGGAAATTACGATTCACGTTCGAAAACCCAGTTACTGATGCCAAACAAGCCAGAGAAGCATTCGTGGCTTTATCAAAAGCGGCGAAAGCCTAAAGCCCCATATTTCCTAAACGCAATGGAATGCGCTCCCCTCCTTCTTTGATGGATCGATAGACGGCTTCTACAATGATCATGTCTCTTTTGCCCATTTCACCAGGTGCGAGATTGGGTGCTCCTTTCAAAATATGTTTGGCAAAATCATCCATTTGCAATGCTTGTTGCCGTTGATGTGGGAAACTGATCTCCCCTGTCGAAGTACGCCCACTCAAAGGGCCGTAATTATTGGCTGGTTCCAGTTCGAACCACCCCTTCTCACAGGAAGCATACAACCGGTTGATGTTCATGTTGTGAGAAGTTGTGATATTTCCGATGGCGCCATTTGGAAATTCGAATTGTGCTGTAATCGTCTCATCTGTGTCTCTAAAATACTCGGGACGCGTACTGAATTCCTGGGCCGAAACCGAGGTAGGATTTTGACCGGTTCCATAAATCGCCGATTGAATCGCGTAAACTCCCATATTAACCAGCGCCCCACCACCAGAAAGTTTTCTATCCAATCGCCATTGGTCTGGATTGCTTCCTGAATAATAGCCGGCATCCGCTGAAATGAATCGCACTTCTCCAAACGTTTTCTCGCGCACCAATCGTTTCACTTCCTGTGTGTAGGGTTCTGAATGCAAGCGATAGCCCATTCCTAATTTTACTCCAGCTTCTTTACAGGCATTGATGATCGCATCACATTCCGCCACATTCATGCCCATTGGCTTTTCACAAATCACATGCTTACCTGCTTTGGCAGCGCGGATACTGAATTCAGCATGCATGGAATTGGGTAGCACGACGTAGACT
The DNA here is from genome assembly GCA_033344775.1 of Cytophagales bacterium. Lineage (NCBI taxonomy): Bacteria > Pseudomonadati > Bacteroidota > Cytophagia > Cytophagales > Cytophagales bacterium. The sequence goes on from JAWPMT010000001.1 coordinate 1,014,243, forward strand.
GCTTCTATGGCATCATTGTCAGCGATCTCATCGAAATTCTCATAGTCGTAGATGCTTTCTTCTTTAAGACCATATTTATCTGCCCATTGCTGTTCTTTTGCTGGGGTTCCGGTCACAATTCCAGCGAGATGACAATGATTGGTTTCCAACAGTGCGGGGCCCAATTGATACGTACTATAACTCCCTAAACCGACCAGAGCTATCCCTAGCGATTCGCCGTTTTGATCCTCAGCACAACTGGAAAAAGGCATGCTACCTAATAAGGCAACACCGCCTGTTCCCTTGAGTACTTTCTTATTAAAATTTCTTCTGTTCATGTCTCAATAAATTGTAATCAATCGCGAGAGGCTGCAACAATAGTAGCCGCTAGTGATTCATAATCCCAACTAAGCCCGTGCCTGTTCAACATCCTGAACCTACCTCCATCATCCCAAACAACAGTCAGCAAGCCCCTTTCTTTGGCTTCTGTGGCATAGAATCGAGCATAATCAATCCGAGTTTCCAGTGGATTTTCTTCAACAGAGCCCCATTCTCCCAAAATAACAGGTCGACCCTTATTCACAATCCACTTGTCTCTGACCTTATCCAATTCGGCTTCCAAAGCGGATTTGTCCTGTTCTGTACCCCAGGAAATGGAAGCTTCTCCAGCGAATGGCCAGGGAAAATAGGTGTGCAGTGAGATGATGATTTTGGGATCCTCATTTGGTATTTCCAGGCTCTCCATGGCTGCGGGAACCGTACTGGCCGCCCAGGTAGGAATCATGATATGTCGGAGTTCGTTGTTTCCTCCGGTAGCTCTAATGGCATCTACGGCGACCTGATTAAAATCGTTGATAAATCCTCTTCCTGCCACGGTACCCCCAGACCATTCTTCAGGTATGCCTTCTATTCGGGGCTCATTCAGGGTTTCAAAAATCAAAGAATCATTGTACGCAATAAAATGATTGGCCACTTGCGTCCATAAACTCGCCAAACGCGCTTCGGTTGTTGCGGCTGTTTCTGCACTAGGTACGACCCAATCATTGTCATGATGAACATTGAGGATGACGTGCATCTGGTTTTCGAATCCATAATCAACCACGGCTTGTACTTGATTGAGATAACTCGACTCAATTTCATAAGGAGCATTTTCGTCCTGGTGTGTACCCCAGGTAACTGGGATTCTCAGCGTGGTAAAACCCATGGACTTCACCAGATCGATCATGGCCTTGGAAGGCGTTGGATTTCCCCATAATGTCTTGTTCCGGTCCGTCACATCGAACCAGTTTCCCAGGTTCCAACCTACTCCCATTTCCCCAACCAGATCTGAAGAACTGATATCTCGGGCGTCTCCAATTCCGGGCGCCTCGTTCGAGGTGACCGGTTCCTCAGGAGGTGTTTCTTCCTCTTCCATTTCAGGAGTCACTTCATCTTTCCCACACGCGATGAAGAGGATCAAAAAAATGATCATCCATCCATACTTCCCAGCTTTAAATGATTGCCCTTTGAAGGTCATGCTATTTTTCATATTCGGTTCAAGAAATGCAAAGAGTCAAAATAGATAATGGAATCCAGAAAAGGCTATCGTGTGCAGCAGGTAGGTCTGTTTTTCGTTCCAATTCGGTTCAAAAACCCTAGTTGAACCGAATGTCCAACTACTTATCAATGGTCCATTAATTGCAAGACCAAATCTGAATCAATATGCGAAGTAGCATAAACCACCCCCTGTCGATTCATGAAAGTCGTTTCCGGATCATTCAAATGAAGCTGCTTTCTATTTGCGTTCGATACTTGTAGATTCAATTCTTCAAACAGCAGCCGTGTCGCAGCATAATCCCAAATGCTTCCTCCTCCGTTAGTCTTCTTGGGAAATTTAAAATAGTATCCGTTCTTGGAGGTCATTACACCGATGGCATTGGCTACAGCACCATTTGTTGAATACATTTCCAAATCCAATTGCTGTTCTTTGGCCCAAGCGTGCATCTTGGATTTCACCTCATCGAAGAAATTAGTAGACATGAAACTTCGATCCATGTACCAATGGAGCTTTTGATCATCACGTAAGGTTGCTCTGCTGAAAGGTTTATCATTTAGCACTACGCCCTCTCCTTTTATAGTCGAATAGCATTTTGCTTCGTTAGGAAGGTAAACCACCCCTACTACGGGATCACCTGATTTGGCAATCAAGGCAATGGAAACAGCAAAACCAGGTTGGCGTTCGGTAAAAGGCAAGGTTCCATCCAGAGGGTCCACACACCAGAAGTAGTCTTTATTCAATCTTGACAGGTCATCAATCGTTTCTTCGGTCAATAGTCCCAGATCAAATTTTTGTATGGATGGATTCAAGAGACTCAGGATGATTTCCTGAGCTCTGAGATCTACTTCAGTGACGACTTGTGATGCTAAGCTATCGCCACCAGACTTTCCCTGAACTTCATGAGTTTGGTCGAGTTGGGATTGGATGTAATGCCCTGCGTGGGTAGCGGCGTGATTGGCGGTTTGTTGGAGTTTGAATAGTTGTGACTGGTTCAGGTTCATTTGAGCGTGTTCAACCTCATAAGCAATTTAAGACGTTGAAGCATCCCCTCCTAATCTAAAATCTTTGTAATCAACTTAAGCCTAAAATAAAAGATCGTCATCCCCGACTTTGTTCGGGAATCTCGAAATCATTTAGTACATCTAACTATGAGATTCCTGCCTTCGCAGGAATGACGCTTAAGTTGATTTCAGCACTTTTGAGCTTCAAAAAAAATCTTAAACCTCACTCCAATTGTTCAATGACTCCTTGTGTGAGTCGTTTACTATAGCCATGCATTTTCCAATGGCCAGGACTCCAACCATCTAAAAAGCGGTAGAAGTCTGCCCAGGCAAAGGCATACAGTGGACGCCATTCCTCCTCAAGGCTGTTGAAATCAAAAGCTGACGGCAGGGCTTGTTTAAGTGCTTCAAAATAATGACCTAGTAACAAGTCCTCATATCGCTCACATTCCTCTTCCTCAAAACAACTGCTAAGAAAATAGGCAACATCTTTCATTCCACAACCTCTTCCTACATATTGAAAATCCACCGCAGCCACTTGATTAGCTTGTCCAAAACAGAAATTGGCCAATTTGGCATCTCCATGGACCAGGGTCTGGAAAGTGGAGTCCTGAAGTCGTTGATCAATGGCCGATGCAGCGGCTTTCAGGTCTTTGTTCCGCATATCGCCCCACTCATCAGGTCGGGTATCCAGGTGCCAGTAGGTCCCAATATCCCATAAACCATCCGGTGAGGTATGCATAAAAGTTGCATGGAAATTTGCCAGCCAGGTCAATACGCACTTAACCTGATCTAGTTGTACCGTTTCAGGATTATATCTCAAATCAAATCCACTGTGATCCAGGTCTTCCATGATCAACAATAGGCCATCCTTGATCGCTTTGTAATGGAATAATTCAGGGACTTTACATTGGCCGGTGGTCAATGACGAGTATTCCTGATACCAGCAATTTTCGACTTGATAAGACTTCAGTTTCCGCTGATGGGAAGTAGATGTGTTCCAACCTCTTGGATGATTACTCTGATCCGACCAATCGACGTGTTTGACCACCAAACCAGGATATTTCCCTCCTTCCAACAGGTACCTTTTGATCATACCATATCCACTCCAAAGTGTTTGTATCACCTCTGTATTTTTGATGGATTGGGCACCTGTCAATTGTATGATTTCCTTTTCGAGATCAATCATGGTGCGATGATAAGGTATTGCAGTGAATATCTATTTTCATGGTAGACTTTAAACATGAAGTTCTCGGGCATAAAAACGTCTTCAGCGCGTTGCTAAAGGTTTATGGTTTCTTCTAATCAAGAAAGAAAAATAAACACTAATATCACTGGCACTTTATTGCGCTGGAGATTCCCGACAAAATGTTCACCTTAAGAAAGGTGAACATTTTTCGAGAATAACGTTTTAAAGCACTACCTCAAATTCATCTAATCAATAAGAAACCTTTTTGTAAGCCCATCGATCATAGCATTCCTCGTCATATTGTTGCAAAGCTATCTTAGTCATTCGTCGCTCATTTCTTATCTCCCATTTCCGCATGAACTTGTTGGTCAAACCATTTGCTGCCCACCAGGAGTAAGGGTACAGTTCATCTGACAATAATTGATTTTCAAGTCTGGATATTTTACTATCGATTTCACTATCTACTGATTGAAGATGCGTCACATAGGCCTTGGTATATTTTGGAATAAAGTAATATTCAGGTACATGACAATGATACCTCCTCACACTTCCCTGCCAGGGATTCCATCTCACTTCATAATGTCCAAAGTACTTCTTTGCCCTCACAGAAAGTCTTCTATAGGCCCGCTTTCCAATGCGTCGAAAACCAGGCCATTGCCAATAATCTTTGCTCCACGTAACTCGTTCCCACTGTTCCTCAATCTCTCGCTTCGTAAGCCCCCACTCACTACTCCCGCAAGCATCAAGGATCTCCAGAAACACGTGAGCGTCCTTACGTCTCGCGATATCATCACGCAATACATATTCCCTGTACCAGCCATGTCTAATGGGCTTATCCAACGGGATCAGAGCAAGGTTACACTTGGCTGAATATAACTTATTACATTCCTTCTCAACCTGCCTTACTTTTGACAAACGCTTTTCTATAACGTTCATTGGCCTCATACCTTCCTTGCTTTAAAATCCCGCCCTTCAAACACTTTTACCGGATTGCCTCTTTGTAAGGCAAGGTGCTCACGCCACTGATCATCCACACGTGCCTGCAATTGCTCCATCTGATGTTGCTCCAAAGCCATCTTCATCTTAGCAATCGCCGCTTTCTTATTCTGATGCTGTGATTTCGAATCACTGGCAGTAACCGCCAGTCCGCTTGGATGATGAACCACTCTTACGGCTGTCTCTACCTTGTTTCGATGTTGTCCCCCTGGACCAGAAGCGCGAAAGGTGCTGAATTCCAGGTCTTTTTCACTAAACTTCATCATGTTGGATTCCTTGAAAATAGAAACTCCCACAAACCAGTTCTTTCGCTTATGAAATTTCCGAAATGGACTCTTTCCTACCCACTGAATCGTTCCAATCCATGGTTGAATAATTTGCTCCACCTCTTTTCCTAAAACCTTTACCAGACAGGAGTTCAGTGTTCCCCGCTCTTGTCCCTGGTTTCTATGAATGGTCTCCACCTCAAGCTTATTCTGTCGAGCAAAAGCCATCAACTCCTTCAGTACCTGTGCAACTACCCAGGCACATTCTGCAGGTCCTCTTCCTGCTGATATTTGTACATAAATGGTTTGTTTCATGACTTATGCTTTATCCATTCTTACAATTTTTGGGAAGAACGTTCCCACGACATCTACCAGATCCGACTGATAGCGCATAACCTGCTCGATATCTTTGTAGGCTATCGGAGCCTCATCCGTACCTCCACCAATCAGCGTCACGCCATTACGGCTCAGGGTCTTTTTCATTTCACTTCCCGAAATAGATTCCCGGGCTGCTTTTCTGGACATTTTACGCCCAGCACCGTGAGCTGCACTCTTCAAGGAGCGATCGTTACCTTTTCCTCGAACGATGTAACCAGGTGTGGCCATAGACCCTGGAATAATTCCCAGTTCCCCCTCTGCCGCAGGTGTAGCACCCTTTCGATGAACAATCAAAGCTTCACCATCTTCCTGTACTTCCTTCCAGGCGAAATTGTGGTGGTTTTCTATCGTTCCAACTGGCTTGATCCCAAGGTATTTCCCCAGGTGATAATGGATCTGATCATGGCAAGCTTTCGCATAATCACCTGCAAGGTTCATCGATAACCAATACTCCTGCCCCGATTCTATGGACAAGTCCAACCAGGCCAGGTGATGTGCTTGTTTCGGCAACAGACATTGCTCCATGGCAATGCCCATGTAATGTTTGGCGATAGTAGCACCTAGTCCGCGTGAACCCGAATGCGAAAGTAATCCGACGTATTCGCCTGCTGGCAGTCCAAAATCATTCGACTCACCCAATTGTACCAGACCGAACTCCACGAAGTGGTTTCCTGACCCTGATGTACCCAGCTGTTTAGCTGCCCGGCCGTGCAATTGCCGAAGTAATGGCGTCATTTGGAAAGCTTCCTGATCTAGTATCTCGTGCTCTTGCCGGAGATTCAGCTCTCCTCCCGAACCAAAGCAGGTACGCTCTTTCAGAGCCATTTTGAACTGGTAGGCATGCTTCTGCAGGTACCTCACATCCAGATCAAATACACTCAGGCTCATCCGGCATCCAATGTCCAACCCTACACCGTAAGGTATGACTGCATTTTCTGCAGCGAGTACTCCACCGATTGGCAGTCCGTAACCCTGATGAGCATCGGGCATCATCGCTCCTTTCCTGGCAATTGGCAATCGCATGGCCAATTCCATTTGCTGATAAGCGTTGCTGGAGATTTGCTTCCTTCCGAAAACCTGAAAATCTCCACTTTCTCGCTGTAAGGCGATCTCTTGCTTGTCCTTCAACTCGAGCTGTGGCTCAAATTCCGCTGCCAGAGGCCCCAGTAAAGGGTCATCCAAATAGTTCGCGTAATTGATTCTTACATCCTGTAATAAGTTCAGTTGCTCCGATTTCGAAGCGTGTTTATAATATTTTGAAATGATCCCAATGGCCAGACTAGTGGCCTTGTTATCGGTATAATCAATTTGTCGGAGGTCTTTACCCCGCAACTTAACCTTGCCCATAAAGCATTAAAATGTTGACAGAACCGACATCCGATCGAACGGACAGGCGATTCTTAGAAAATCAAATTTGTAATTGAGGTGGACCGGATTTAAGAGGAACGCCTAAACGGTGATCTCGTCTATTGGCTGACTCGTCCTTGAAAAAAGAGCATAAAAAAAGTCCTGACGTTTTCACATCAGGACCGGATACTCTTCAATGAGATTGCTTAAAAATCTCTGTCCGGTCTATTGTGCGATATGGTATGTTTGCTCCAACATATGAGACTCCTTTCTTGATAAGGATGAACATTGCAAAACTAGAAGCACTTACATCAGATCTGCAAAAAAAGTTTGATTTTTTTTTATAACTACACCCCAAAGCGACTCAAGAAAGCAACCTAAACATCAGGTTATCAGTCATTTAAAAAAGCGGCCCTTCCGAGCCGCTTTTCTTCTTAATCATTCAATATTTATCCTTTTTCTTCTGCTTCATGATGCCTTTGACCATCTTACCAAATTGTTTTTCTTTCTCTCGACGTTCTTGAACGGTGGCGCGGTAATGTGCTTCTTCTCGTCCGAGCTTCATGTAGTTTTCATACATTTCCTCGTTCAATTCACCGGCATCCAGCGCAGCCAATATCGCGCAGCCTTTTTCATTGACATGGGTACAGTCTTTGAATTTGCAATGCTGGGCCAGTTCCTCTATTTCTTGAAAAGTGACTTCCAATCCACTCGAACCATCCGCAATTCCTACTTCCCGCATACCCGGATTATCGATCAATAAGGCACCTGAGGGCATCTGGATCAACTCCCGATGGGTCGTGACGTGCTTGCCTCGACCGATGCGGTCATTGATCTCACCTGTATCCATCAATTGATCACCAGAAAGGAGATTCATCAAACTTGACTTCCCCACTCCTGAAGAACCTAATAAACAATAGGTTTTACCTTGCTCTAAGGTCGATTGAATTGCAGCAAGACCTGAGCTATTGGCATTGCTAAAAGGAAATACTGATACATCAGGAAATCTTTCCTGTACTTCCTTCACAGCCTCTTTCAGCTTTCTTTCCTCTACCAGATCGATCTTGCTTAGCAGAATAACCGGTGTAATCCCGGCTGTATGGCAAATCGTGACATAGCGTTCCAACCGATTGAGGCTGAAATCTCTGTTAAGTGATTGTACAATCCATCCAAAATCAATGTTGGCCGCAATGACCTGCTTTTCAGCGGTTCTTCCAACGGCATTTCTTTCCAACAGAGAATGTCTGGGATATACTGCATGGATCAGTCCCTTTTGATCGTCATAGGGAGAAACGACCACCCAATCTCCTACGGCAGGAAAATCCGCCCGACTTTCTGCTGTAAATCGAAAATTGCCGAGTAGTTCCGTCTCTAGTTGGCCGGTTTCTGTCAGAACGGTGTATCGTTCTCTCTGTGCAATAATTACCCTACCAGCCAAAAAGGCATCCAGTTGATTTTCATTTCTATAGTTTTCTAAAGTTGAGTTATACCCAAGTGCTTCTAATTGTATTTCTTTCATTTTGATCATTATTTGATTGGCTCACATCATTGCGAGCAATAGTTGAGTTGCTTTTCGTTTAGGACCAGGTTTAAGAATAATTATCATATCATGCATAGCAAAACAGCATGCTGTATCAATCCAAAAACACAGGGAAACACCCCAGCAACTGGGGAATAGAAAGAAACGACAGTAACTCGTTAGTGACCTAACGCAGCCGACTGTCTACTGCACCGAGATAGCGGCAGGTAATGTGTATTGCGTATTACTCATAAAAGAACAAAGGTAATGAATCTTATCTTCAAGCTCTTTCCTCTGTAAAACTCATGCACTGGAAGTCCACAACTAAATTGAATCTCGTGAGTTATCTAATCAATGCCACTCAACTCATGAACATCAAGAAAATTAAACCAAAGCCAGGTCAGGAGTCAGTCTGGGATTATCCCCGTCCTCCTGCCATTGAGCCGGTGACTCAACACCTGAAAATCATCTTTAATGGGAAGGAAATCAGCAATACCAATCAGTCTTATCGCATATTGGAGACCAGTCACCCTCCTACTTATTATCTACCTCTTCAGGCATTCAAAAAAGGCACATTAATCCGTACAGATCGCATCAGTTTTTGTGAATTCAAAGGAGAGGCCATTTATTACCATATCCAGGCAGGTGATCAAACTGCCGAATTTGCAGCATGGGGCTATCCATCTCCCAATCGCAGATTTGGTGCCCTGAAAGATCACGTATCCGTCTACGCCTCGAAAATGGAATCCTGCTTTGTTGGCGAAGAACGAGTACAGGCTCAGGAAGGAGACTTTTATGGGGGTTGGATCACTTCTAAAATCGTAGGCCCTTTCAAAGGAGGAGCGGGTACCTGGGGATGGTAAATAACACGGACCAATCACTTGATAATCTTCGACAAGTGATCTCCAATATTGCTCCTATGGACGCGCATTCCATGGAGAAAATGCTCGATGGATTTGAATTCAGAACATACGAAAAAGGGCAGGCTTTTGCACGTAAAGGAGAATACGCTAAAAACATGGGGTTTGTGACCTCCGGGGTATTGCGGGCATTTTTTAGAGGATCTGATGGCACAACCTACAACAAAACGTTTTTCAAAGAGAATTCACTCATTGGCGCCTATTCATCACTAATCACAGGACAGGTAAACCGAATTGATATCGAGTGCCTTACTGCCTGCGAAATTTGGACTTCACCCTATCAGAGCATCGTAGCCCTTTATGATGAATACCCACTCGTTGAGCGCTTTTCAAGAACGCTGGCCGAACGCTTTTTTGTCAGTAAGGAGAAAAGGGAAATTCAACTGGTGACTTTGGAAGCTAAGGAACGATATGCCATTTTCCAGCAAGAACATCCTGGTCTTGATCAGCGTATTCCTCAATACCACATAGCCTCCTATTTAGGAATAACACCTACGCAGCTCAGTCGTATCCGTGCGAATAAATAAGTCCATGCCTATTTATTGACATATGTAAATGAATTTGGGTAGCGGTCTATTCAGATTTGCTTCCAAAGATTGATGTATGCGATTGAATAAAAATAAAATACTGATTACCGGAGCTTCTGCGGGGATTGGAAAGGCCCTCCTCGACAAGTTTTTAGCCCTGGACAATCAAGTCATTGCGGTTGGTAGAAATGAAAAAAAGCTTCAGTCACTTGCCCAATCTGATCAACGAATCATTCCTTTTCAATGCGACCTGGGACAACCGGAACACCTTCAAAAGTTAGTCACATTTGTACGGGAAGATCATCCGGACATGAATATACTGATCAACAATGCAGGTATTCAATACAATTACCAATTTGGAGAAGAAGACCAGGAATCAAGGATCGATCACGAAATTCAGGTGAACCTTACTGCTCCAATTCTTCTGATCAATTCATTGCTTCCGGTGCTTACAAATCAGGAAAATGCAGCCATTGTCAATGTTTCATCCGGATTAGGACTGGTACCCAAAAAACAAGCCCCGGTGTACTGTGGAACAAAGGCGGGACTTCACATTTTTTCAAAATCGCTACGTTATCAACTGGAGACAGTGAAGGTTTTTGAGATGATTCCTCCGTTGGTTGATACCGAAATGACCGCCGGAAGAGGCAGTGGAAAAATCAGTCCAGAACAATTGACAGAAGAATTCATTCAAGCTTTTCGGCGAAATCGATATGAAGTGAATGTCGGAAAAGTCAAACTGCAAAAGCTCATCAATCGTCTGAGTCCCTCCTTAGCGGATCGAATTATGAGAGGAGGAGGAGAAAAATCTTAAAGGCATAAAAAAAGGAGTTTGTATCAACAAACTCCTATCTGATTCCGTGTCTATGATAATCAATTTTCCAAAAGGGCAATCATCTTCTCAGCAACCCCTTTGGCAGATGCTGGATTCTGCCCCGTAACCAATCGACCATCGGCGATGCTGTTGGCTTGCCATGGGCTGACAGACAAGAATTTTGCTCCTTTTTCTTTCAATGCTGATTCCAATAAGAAAGGCACATCTTCCTTGGCATATCCCTCCTCCTCTTCATTGGTGAAGGAAGCAATGGTTTTTCCTTGTACAATAGGTGTTCCATCAGAAAGGGTAACATTCACCAATGAAACAGGGCCGTGACATACTGCACCTACAATGGCTCCTCTTTCATAAGTATCAGCAATGGCCTTATGCACATCTGAATTTTCGGGCATATCCACCATTGGGCCTAAGCCTCCGGGAACAAATACGGCATCATAATTGGCCACATCCACTGCATCAATCTTCTGGGTGTTTTTCGCGAGGGCAATACCTTCTCCATTGAGGAAATCCACATTCAAGGGATCGTCAGTCAGCTCCAGACCATCGATGGGTGCTTCTCCCCCGGCCGTGCTGGCAAATGCCACCTCATAGCCCTTTTCAACAAATTCATGATAAGGGTGTGATACTTCAGGTAAGTAGTTGCCGGTCTTGCGTTTGTTGGGTCCGATTTCCTGAGCACTTGATACGATGAATAATACTTTTTTTGACATGATCTTTAAGATTTTGATTTGAAAATTTCCTTAGTAGTCGAGACTTCCCTGTGGGCCAATAGTGGCACGATCGTATTCAATCCCAGGTCTTGATAATGCACTGAAGTCCGATGAGCCTCCAATGCTTCCTGATCCCGATAAGTCTCAAAAAGAAGAATACAATCATCTTCACCAATGGATTGGTGGGCCTGATAGGAAAGGTTTCCTTCCTCTTCCCGGCTCTTCTGAGCCAGTGCCTCCAGGGCTGTAAGTACCTGAGCGAGTTTGCCGGATTTCACCTGCCATTTGGCAAAGATTGTGATTACTGTGTCTTCCATCTTTTGTTTGATTAAGGATGAATGTAAAGCTATTTGCAGGTGCGGACCTGGGGTATTGAGGTCCGTTAGTAAGGGGATTGAAAAAATTGACCTATGTTAAGAATTGGCCAATTGCCTGCGAATTCTGCTCAAGCTTTCGGGAGCAATGCCCAAATAGGAGGCGATCTGATAGTTTTTTACCCGTTGTTCAATTGATGGGAATTGCTCTAAAAAATCAGCATATCGCTTCTCAGCAGGGTCTTTCAACATCGCCAGGATCCGGCGATGGTTAGCCGCATAAGCACGCTCCAGTTTTCGAAGGAAAAAAGTCTCCAGAGCGGGCACTTTATGATAGAGCTTTTCCAGGTTTTCTTTCGAAATAGTAATCAGAGAGGAATCTTCGAGGCACTCTACAAATAAGGTCGAAGGTGAATCCGTATGATAGGCCATGAAGTCACCGATCCACCACTCCTCTATCGCAAAAAGCAATGTATAGTCACGTTCCCATTCGTGCTCCTGAAAGTAAGCACGCACGCATCCTTTCACCACAAAAGACTGGGAATCGATCAGAGAATTCGGTTCACTGATCAAGTGTCCTTTTTTCAGGTTTTGTATTTCAAAAAACCCTTTGCATGCCTCAAAATCCTCTGAACTTAAATTGGTTTCCTTGTTCAGGTGTAAGTAAAGTGCCGCGAAAGACAACTGGTCATTCATATAACCAAATGTATTTCAAATCAATCGGTCCCCTTCAAATACTTATCCATAAATGCCAACGTACGTTTCGAAGCAGTGATATTGTTTTCGTTTTTCACGAAACCATGCCCTTCGTCAGGGAAAATCACATACTCCACTGGCACACCATTGGCTTTCGCTGCTTCCACTATTTCATCCGACTCGACTTGTAATACACGAGGGTCGTTGGCCCCCTGAAGTACAATAAAGGGCTTCGTGATCTGATCCGCAAAAAATAATGGTGACTTGTTGTAGAGCGACAAGCTGTCCTCAAACGGATTGCCCAATTCCTGATACAATGCTTCCCTGAATGACTCCCACCACGGTGGAATGCTTTTCAACGTTCTGAGCCAATTGGTCACGCCAAAATAGTTGACACCTATGGTAAACTCTTCCGGAGCGAAGGCGAGGGCTGCCATCACCATGTAGCCGCCATAGCTACCGCCCATGATGCCAATTTTATCTGGATCCACATAACCAGTTTCGAGGAGAAATTTCTTTGATTCAATACAATCTCTCAAATCTTCATCTCCGTGTTTGAGGTCATCCGCCTGAAAAAACGTCTTACCGTATCCCGAGCTTCCCCGGTTATTAACTGCCAGCACCACATAGCCATTATTGACCCAGTGCTGAATTCTAGGGGTGTAATTGAGTCTTGTTTGGCCACCTGGTCCGCCATGGATATACAATAAGGCCGGCAGTTTTGCTCCTTCTTTAATGACTTTTGGTTTGTACAACAAGGCAGGGATCTCCATCCCATCAAAAGACGCATACCGGATCACCTCCCCTTCCACCAGGTCTTCCGAATCGATCTCATCGGTCATCGTATTGGTGAGTCGCTTCAATGCAGCATTACCAAAATCATAGACAAATAGATTTGAAGGTGATTTTGAACTGCTGACGTAAAAGGACATTTTGCTTTCACTATCGGATATATTTACGCCTGTGATGTCACCAGTAGGCAGGCCTGGAATCGAGATTTGTTCTCCTGAAGCGGTATCCCAAATTCGGATCTCTGTTCTCGCGTCATTGTTGACACCAGTCACACGATACTTCCCTTTCAAAGAGAGGTAGCTATACATGATGTCCCAATCTGCGGTTTCTTCCACCTTACGCTCTCCAGTTTCAAGGTCATAACTGATCAAATAAGTAAATTCCTGGTCTCGGTTGGTTGTCAGGAACAGCTTTTTATTATCTACGCTAAAGAATTGAGCTGTATTGGCCTCATTTCCCTCATGCGCGGTGATCAGTTGAGTTTCTCCCGTTTCTGTATCCAATAAATGAACATTAGAATTGGAAGTGGTGATCGTTTCTTGCAAGGCAATATAGCGTTCGTTATCGCTGATGGCAGAAGGGGTAAATCCATTGTTATTCTGATAAATGCTTACGGTGTTATAGATCCCATTCTCCACATCTTTACCGGCGACCTCCGTCCGATACATATCGAAAAACCTTGGATCTCGTTTGTTGGAGGCCCAAAAAATGGCCGTTCGGTCTACGTTCCACTTGTACAATGTTGCTTTGGCACTGTCTGGTGTCAGGTCTATACTGGAACCATCTGTATTTCTGATGTAAATGTGATCCAGTTCATTCCCTCCCTGATCTGCCGTGTAAACAATCCGATCATCTTCCGGGAAATAAGAATCTGCGAAAATGGCATCTTCTTCAGACTGGGTCAGCTGTTCTTGCTCACCCGTCTCGATATTCACCGCAAAAGCATTATACACGCCCGTCTCCTTACTGGTGATCAGGACTGATTTTTCATCGGCGGAAAACGAACCTCCGAAAATGCTTACAATATCCATGAACTGCTCAATGGTATATTGCTTAGGAGGTTTTGGGGTTTCTTCTTTAGGAGCGCAAGTAGAAAAAGTGATCGCCAGGCCCAAAAGCCAAAAAATGCTTCTCATAATACATCAGATTAGGTCTCGATAAAGTTAGCCCAATTCTATTTCTAAAAGCCTTCCTATACTCGGATCTGCATGCCAATCATGCGGAATTAGTTAGCATTACCTGTAATAAAAAGACAAGACTTCTCCTTTCGATATAATTCATCAAACCTTTTGACGAATTATACGCTTATTATTACAGGAAATTCAAAATAACCGAAACCATTCATACCATTATTTGGATCATAAACCGCTCAGGCATGCTTCTTGTAAAAAAGAGCATGAACCAAACAATTTGAAGCCATGAAAAGAACCCTATTGATTCTCAATGTACTCGCTTTGTTCAGTTTGGCGCTGATTGCACCCAATACAAATCACAATCAGATTGTCAATAAGCTACAGAAATATGTGAGTGATTTTCCGCAGGAAAAACTCTACCTACATCTAGACAAACCTTACTACAGCAACAACGAAGACCTCTGGTTCAAAGCGTATCTGGTAGATGCGTTCAATCCTTCGCTTCCCCCAGTCAGTGATGTTGTTGAAGTAGAACTGATCAATGAGCAATTGGAAGTTGTCGAACGACGTAAGATCAAATTGAATAACCAGGGTGGTGCAGGACATATCGAATTACCTGACAATCTTGAACCTGGTAAGTATGCTTTACGTGCCTACACCAACTGGAGCAGGAATTTTGACCAGTCTTTCCTATTCACAAAATCTTTCGAAGTGATCAGCACTTACAATCAGGGAAATCAAGATCAAAGTGCTCAGGAAACTGTCCCATCAGATGAATTCGATCTTGCCTTCTTTCCTGAAGGCGGTGACCTCATCACGGGAGTCCCCACAATTATTGGCTTCAAAGCTTTAAATGCTTCTGGAATTGGTATTGATATAGAAGGACAGATCATCGACCAGGATGGCTACGTAGTGACGTCCATCAAATCAATTGCGAAAGGCATGGGGCGTTTCATTCTTACTCCGCAAACCGATCAGTCTTATACGGCAAGAGTCAATTATCAGGGCAAAACCCAGGCGTTTAATCTTCCCGAAGCTCAAAAAACAGGATATTCAATTAAAGCCACTCACTCTTTTGACTCAGAAAAAATCATTCTTGGGGTTTATGCCAAAGGGACCAGCCTTGAAGGCGGCATGTTGCTCGGCCACCAAAATGGACAAGAGTTCCTTAGAGTTGTCAATGGCTCAAAGGGGTTAAGCGCAAGCATCGACAAGGCAGATTTTCCTACAGGGATCTGTCAGCTTACTTTCTTTGACGGTGATGGCGTACCAAGGTCGGAAAGGATCGTCACCGTAAACCTCCCTGAGGCATCTGATGAGATCAGTATCGACGGAAAAAAGAATTATGGCAAGCGCGACAAAGTTTCTTTGACATTATCCAGTTTAACTGAGCAAAACTTGAGTGAAGATTTTCAGAATTTATCGCTTTCGATCACGCCTCGGGATCAAATCCTGATACATCCCTTACAACAAAACATCAGAAACTTCTTGCTGTTGAGCTCCGACTTACGGGGCCACATTGAAGATCCGGAGTATTATTTCAGTGGCAAAAAAGAGGCTTATCAATTATTAGAATCGCTCATGCTTACGCAGGGATGGAGACGATTCAATTGGGATGAAGTACTGAATGGAGAAGATCAGAACTTTAATTACCTGCCGGAGCGCAACATCACGATCCAGGGTCAGATATCCAATAAGGCGAATGGCAGCAATCCGGTTCAGGGCATAGTATCCTTGAGTGTGATGAATGAAGAATTCCTATACCTGGAAAGTGAGACCGACGAAAATGGACAATTCTTTTTCGAGAACGTTGAATTTTACGATTCTACAAAACTCCTGTTCGAAGGCAAAAGGATCGTTGAAAAAACGGGGAAAGAAAAGGACAATGTATACGTGCAACTTCTTCCGGATCAGCCATTACCCGTGGATGACATCAACTTCGCTGATCAGTCGCATGATACGGATCGGATCGCTTCCTATTTGACACAAAGAGCAAAGATCAATCAGATCGATCAGGCATTCAATTTCGATGAAGATGATTTCGTGGTTTTAGATGAAGTGGCCGTGGAAGCCGTGAACGAAGTGGCCATTCAAAAGAATTTTAGAGAATATGGCATGTTGTACCAGAAGCCCAATAACCGTTTGGTGATGGACTCGATACAGGCTGCAATCACCGGTGTGTCTATTTTCGATGTAATACAGGGCAGGATCCCTGGAGTTCGCGTATATGGGGCTTTTCCTAACCAAACCATCACCATCAGAAGTACGGCAAGTCTGCGTGGGGATACGGAAGGGCCCATGTTTTTGTTAGATGGCGTTCCGGTAGATGCCAGTACGATTTCAAACATGGCACCCACAGATGTGGAATTTGTCGACGTATTAAGAGGTCCCAGAACGACCATTTATGGACCTCAGGCATTTGGTGGTGTGTTCGCGGTGTACACAAAAAGAGGCCGGGGACGCAACGGTGGCGAATATGTAGTACCTAAGAATATCCTGAGGGTCACTTACCCAGGTTTCTCCGTTGCCAAAGAGTTTTATTCACCCAGCTACGACATCATTGATTACTCAGCAGGAAAACCAGATTATCGTTCCACCTTGTATTGGAATCCCAATATTCTGGTGAAAAATGATACCTCATCAGTCTCTTTCTATACTTCAGACCAGGAAGGTGTATTTGACATCCTTTTGGAAGGAATTACTTCTACTGGGAAACCGGTGTACAAAAGAGACGTTTTGTATGTAGAGTAACTGTCTTGTGCTGATTGATATTTTATTCCAAAACTTTGAGGCATTGACGTAAATCTTTAACTTATTCCGCATGAATCCCATTCAAACCATTGTCAATGCCTCTCCTATCCCTTTCAATATTTACGATAAGAAGACCAATGAGCGGCTCTTCTCGGGTAAGAAATTTGAGGAACTACTAGGATATACAGCAGATGAACTCAATGCATTCGCAAAGAAAAAAATGATCGAGATCGTCCATCCGGATGATCTTGAAAAAAGTGCGAGCATGGATGGTGAACTCAATGCCAGTAAGGAAGGTGAACATGTGGAAAAAGTGATCCGCCTGCGTCACAAAAAAGGGAACTACCTGTACTTTCAGATCTATTGCAGTGTCTATGAACGAGATGAAAGTGGCAAGATGGCCTCTTGTTTGGGCTTTGCCACCAACATCACCGAACAAATAGAATTGCAGGACAAACTCAAGCAAGCCACTGACGTGATCCATCAAATGCAGTACTCCAATTCACATGAATTACGTGGGCCTGTCTCCAACATCATAGGATTAGTTAAAATGCTCGATTCCACGGGCTTTATGTTTGAGCACCAAAGAAACCTCGTCAAAACACTTTGCAAAACTGTGCATCAATTGGATAAGGTGATCCACAACATCAATGATTTGGGAAATTCTGCTCAACAGGAACCTGAAGAGCCTGTAGTGGTTTAATCGACTATTTGGGACACAGGCACCCTCACCTTCACCTCAAACTCATCTCCTACCATGAACTCCATGAAGTTGCCCTCGATTCCAAAGTCTTTACGGTTGATCCGGAAAGAACCCGAGAATTCGCCAGCATCTCCTGAATCAGAGAACGAAAAAGGAAAGGATAATGTCTTCTTGATTCCTCTCAATTCCAATGTCCCGGTCAGAAGATAACCATCGAAGGTCTTGATAACGGAAGTTGAACTGAAATGGATTTTGGGATATTCCTTCACAAAAAACCAGTTCTCACTTCTTGCATGTTTGTTTTTGGTATTATTTCCTGTTTCAATGCTACTCGCATCCAAATTGACATCAAATTTTGCCTGATCCAATTCATCCGGATTAAATTGAATGGTCCCAGCTAAACCCTGAAAAGATCCCTCGGCCTTCTTTCCTGAAAAGGTGACTTCCGCACCTTCTCGAATCTGCCAGGACTGTGAAAAGACCGGGCTAATGATGAAGCAGACAAGAATGATGATCAAGTTTCTCATAAATTCATAAAAATCACTAGTCAACAAAGCAAACGGAGTGCCATTTGGTTCAACATCAAGAAAAAAGAAGTGAATGAGCAACCGATGATTTGATTGCTCATCACTTCCAAATAAACGAACACCAACGATAGAAATTGGTACCTACTTAGCTATTGATCAAGTGTGATATAGTTATAAAACAGTTCTTTTCTTTTGGCAAATCTGAATTGCAATCCGACAGATATGGACAGATGATTGAGGTATGGTCCTGTATTTGAATCCTGGCTCCATTTTACTCCGAAATCCGCCCTCCACTTTGGATTGGTCTGATAATACAATCCAGCAGTAATTCCGGTATTCATGCCGGTGACTTTTTCAAATTCAATACCGTCAAAACCGTCCGACGGTGACAGGGAGCTGCCTGAAAAATCAGAGGGATCTACCTCAATGGTATTTTCAGCGACTCGAAAAGCTGAATAGCCCAATTGTAACCCTAAATAGGGTCTTAGTTTCTGATTCCAGTTCGGTAAGACGTACCGTGTTTCTAAACCGAATGACCAGTACATATGGGCCAGGATATCAATATTGATCTCATCCTCTTCGCCAAAAATTGCCGCACTTACTTCGCGTTGTATTTTGCTCCTACCCGGCACATTGAGACTACCACTTATGTTCATGAATACTTGCCACCTTGGGCTCCACTGATGATAGAAACCCAATCCATAGGCATTAAAGACCGGTTTGAGGGTCGCTTCGAAACCACCGTAGAATGGGACTATCAATTGCGAATTGAAATGCATACCCGATTCAATCGCATTCTGTCGTAAATCACTCACATGATCATATTCTATTTCATGAAGGCGGATGTCCCACAAATACGATTTCAAAAAATCCGTTACAATTTTTCGGAGATCATCTTCGATCAAAGGGTAATTTTCCGACAATACCCGATGGCTGGAGAAAAACAAAGATTCCGTCAGCAACTGGTACTTATCGATAAAAGTTGAACTACCGACAATCAGGAGATAAACACGCTGGAGGTCAATACCCGAAGAATCATTAAGTACTTGATTCAGTTTTGATACGATTTGTCCCACATCATCAGTCATCTTGCTCTCAAGTTGAAGAAAAGAAGTACCGATCTCATCCTGATAGTCCTGAAGTAAACTCGTTGAAATGATCTCATTGTCCTCTTCCGCAACTACAACCACTAAAGGAGATAAGTAAAAAGAATTCCTCAATTGCCCCTGTTGTGCATGTCCATTCAATCCCAAAACCATCAACAACATGAATAACCAGATTTTAAGGAACAGACTGGCACTCTCGATACGATCCGAATTTTCCATGAATCGAAGATGCGCGAACGCTCCTGAAAGTTTATAATTGATCTTTTCGAACCGGGCATATTATCCTATCAAGCAGGCAAGCTTAATAAAACACCTTCTTCCTAAACCAAATGTCCTTGAAAGTGATGTTCACACCAATGGTATGTGTACTTTCTCGGATCAGATTAAAGTCTGAGGTCCCCGCGCGATAATGCTGATAGCTGACATTGATACCAGCGGTCCCTCTCCTTGCCGGAAACCCCAGCCCTAACGTATAGTATTGGTTCAAATAGTCTTCTCCATCAACACTCACATAATTGGAGTGCACACCTCCTCCTAATCGGAAAGCCATGCGTTCAATGAGCTTTTCGGACCTTGGATCTTTGACAAATTGCGCACCGAATGACCCGATGAATCGATCCTGATAGGTAAATCGGTCTTGTTTCTCATTCTTACCCCAGTTCTCATACTCATAATCCACATTTAAATTCCACGATTTTAAATGGATTCCTAAGCCTGCTCCGACCTTACGGGGAATGAATAGCGACGAACTCCCTTCCGAAAAAAGGCTATCATTGCTTAATCCTGTATCTCCAATAATGGTCTCTTCCTGTTTTACACTGACCATATTTCCTGGCCGATAAGTAGCACCCAAAACGAGCTTAGAGGACGCTCCCAAAGACTGTTCATATTGTATTCCTGTTTCTACAAATGAAGTCAGGAATGAACGGTCATTTTCGATCAGCAAACTGGTTCCTGGTTCGGAAAGAACGAGTGACTCATCGCTTTGCATGCCCCCGAACAAAAAACCGGTTTTCACCCCGAGATGGAGGCTGGGCAATAAACTATACGCGCCAGCAAAGTAAACTTGAGTACTTCCACCATTACCCCGGTGCTCCACGCTAGATTCGGCATTGGCCAGCGCCCCGGAAGGGGTATCAATGATATCATAAGATGCATCGCTGAACCGGGAAATACCAACCGACCAGGCCCACTTCCGATGTGTTCGGAACCAATAATTCAGATCATGCAGTCCTCCAAAAGTACCATTGGCCACTTCATTTCCCGATTGCTGATTGAGCACTGAAAAGGAGATCCCTACATCAAAGATCTGGGTAAAGCCTCTCCCATTGATGGAATTAAGCGCTGCAGGGTTTTTGATGTTCACAAGGTCATCAGGTCT
The DNA here is from genome assembly GCA_033344775.1 of Cytophagales bacterium. NCBI lineage: Bacteria > Pseudomonadati > Bacteroidota > Cytophagia > Cytophagales > Cytophagales bacterium. The sequence goes on from JAWPMT010000001.1 coordinate 1,034,850, forward strand.
GGCTCCAATCGCAGCATACCCCATCCCTTCGAAGGAAATTAAGCCAGTTTGCTCCAATGAGCCCAGGCCGAAGACATTGTAAGCTGAATTGGAAATAGATTGGCCCGCCAGCAACTTTGAAAGAAACAGCAGGCCAACTAACCAACCGTATTTAATCGAATTCTTCATACTCTTCTCCGGGTTTCCACTCCCAGATATCATCATGACGAGTAGTGGCACTTCGCCCGGTGGTAATGAAGCCTCTGCCATTGATCACAAAGGAAACGGCACCTCCTCGGGCAAGACCTTCAAAACTGGTGAAATCTTCATCCCAGATCTCCGTTTGAGGATCGAATGAGATGATGTCTCGCTGGAACGAAGTTCCGGTTCCTGTAGCGATGTAGGCAATATCGTCCATGACAAAAGCGGTTGCATCGAAACGTTCCATCGCATCTACGTATTCATCGAAAAAGTCATCATCATCATCCTCGATAGAGAAGTCGATCCACTGGTCTGACTCAGGGTCAAATGCCCAGAAATCATATAGGAATTGATCGTTATTAACTCCTGAACCGACATACGCCCGGCTTCCTACGACAAAAGCAAAAGCACTTTCTCGTTTTGATCCGAAAAGGCTGATGGATTGTTCCCAGGTATCAGAAGCAGGGTTGTATCGATAGAAATCTTTGAGATAACTCCCGTCATAACCCGTACCGACATACCCCAATCCATTCAGCGAAAAAGCAACCGCAGAATAGCGGGCACTACCGGCAAACGGCGCAATTTCCGTCCAGGTGTCAGCGTCCGGATCGTACATCCAGAAATCTGCCATTTCCTCCTGCGCCAGATCGTCATTATAGCCGGTCCCAACATACCCTTTACCATCTGCACTGAAGGCCACTGCCGAGATTCTTCCTACCCCAGGAAAAGGGGCAATTTCCTGCCAAAAATTACGACTGGCATCGTATTTCCAAAAGTCTGTGAGGTAATCTTCTCCATCTGATCCCAATCCTACATATGCCTCTTCTCCGATAACAAAGCTCACCGCTCCTGTACGTGTATCACCCTCGTAATCAGATAGTTTAACCCAATTACCGTCTTCATCCGTGTCTTCTGTACTCTCCGTACAGGCACTTATCCCGAGTAGCATCACCGATACCAACATCAAGATGTATTTGTTCATGTTCATTTGTTTTTGATCGTATAAATATTCAGTTCACTTGAAAGAGATTGATCACCCAGATAAACGGGTGTGGGAGTTGTTGCTAAGTCTTCTAAAGTCAGTAGCAGATAGTATTGTCCACCGAATGGTTCATCAATAATGAAGTTGACGATGTTGGTCGCGTCCATCACATAATAGTTGTCACGGCTGTATTCTTCGTCCTTTTCGCGAATCAACTGGAAAGATTGATTATTGGCTATATCGATCAGGTCTTCATTGACCAACCGAGCCACGAGGAGGTCGGGATAAGTCTCATGTGACTGCTCCAGCCACCTCACTTTTAGCTCAGCTTCAGGGACAATGAAATCCTCACCGTCCAACAACAGGTTTCTTATTTCGGTTAGATCGATCTTCGTGGCATAACCAAGCCCTCCGATGATCATGGTACGGTCTTCCAGGGTATTGGAGGGAATTTCATCCTCTAATTCTTCTACCTGAAGCAATTCAGGAATGTTCTCATGGCTGACGCTAGAGAAATATGGAGCAGAAGCCACAAAAAAGTTAAACTCCTGATTCGACAAAGTTGTGGTGGTAATATCCGTAGCATGTAGGGTAAGCCTCAAGCTATCCTGATTGATTCCAAAAATAAAGGGATTGTTCCTTAGAGATAACCTGAACCCCTTCAGAAATTCATCCGCAAGATCCTGATCCGAGAATACATCATCCTCGCTTTCCATTTGGGCAAATAATGCCCTTCCCAATCGATCAGAGACACGCATTTGCAAATCGCGGATACGATCCGTTGCCATAAAAAACGAAGCTTCTCCCAATATTACACCCTCTAAATCCGTTTTTCCATTGAGATCGGAATAGTTATAAAGGGTCTCATCATCCTCCAAATATTCCAATTCAAAAGGCAACTGCTCAAACAGGATCGTTTCGGAAGTGGTTTCATCCCCCATGTACAGCGTATAGCCATCCATAGGAATCGTCAATGTCAGGCTATCGTAACGCAGGTTCCGCTCAAAATCCTCTACTTCAATGTATACATCCGCCTCAGAATCCGCTAGCGTGAATAAAAAGTAGGGTTCAATCGATACATCGCCATGATCAGTACTTGCTTGTCCGCCCAACAGCAACCTACCTGACCGACTAGTGATCAACGAGTCAAACCGTACCGTAGAGAACCCTAGCTGAATCGAATTATTGAGTGCCAGCTCATAAGCGGCCCCTTCTACAAAGTCATCTCCGATGACCGATGACTCCCGGCACCCCATCGAAAGCACCAGCAGTATTGCCGGCATCCATAAGTTTAATTTCTTAATCATTTCAATATTTAAGACGATGTTTCGCATCGATACTTTTAATTGGTATGGCCCAAAAGGCCAAACTTGCCTGTGGAACGGACAGTCATGCGACTGAAATGATCCATCAAAATAATTACCTCACTGGCCAAAGGGCCATTAGTTTACCTCAAGCCAACTCAAAAAATGAGGAGCATTTGCCTTGCTCACCACAATATCCATTTGAATGTCGTAAACTGGCGTAATCAACAACTTGCGGGCAAAATAGCTATCGATATGACTAATGGCATCCCGATGGATAAGCACCTGTCGATTGGCCCGGTAAAATCCATTTGCTAATAGTTCCTCCATCTTATCGAGAGGTTTGTTGATCACAAATTGCTTTCCTTGATTAGTCATCAGATAGGTAATCCCTTCTTTAAGGTAAACCAATCGGATGTCAGCGTATTTAATCGCAAAGATTTTTTGCGCCTGATGTACAATGATCGACCTGCTTCTCTGATCATTTCTCTCAGTGGTCATCAAATCTTTATACAAATTGTGGTTTACCAATTGTTGGCTTGTTCTTTTCTGATATTTGAGGATGGTTTCCCGTACCTCCTCTCCTTCCAATGGTTTCAATAAGTAATCCACGCCATTGGATTTAAAAGCCTCCAGGGCATAGCTATCAAAGGCCGTACAAAAAATCACAGGAGTGGTCATTTCAACCTGAGAGAATATCTCAAAGCTCAACCCATCTGACAATTGAACATCTGAAAAAAACAGGTCTGGCAATCCATATCTGGTCAGGTGATTCAGGGTTTCCTTGACAGACCTGAACTTTCCCTGGATCTGAATACGGTTGTCTACCTTCCTCACTTCCGAGGCTAACTCCTCGGCCATTAATGGCTCGTCTTCAATGATGATCACGTTCATGGATGTATGACTTTAAGTTTGACATTGAATGCTTGTTGGTGTTGATCAATGGAAATATCCTGTCCACTCAGTATCCTGAATCGCTCCGATAAATTGACCAGACCAATTCCGGTAGAGGATGATTTACGATGGAAGGGAATCAAATTGTTGACAAAATGGATCTCCTCTCCCTTCTCCATAATATTGATGTGCAAGGGATGGTTTTGATCCAAAGCATTGTGTTTCAAGGCATTTTCAGCAAGTGCCTGAAAAGTGAATGCAGGTAAAAAACCTCGATTGATGGTCATTGGAGACAGGTTGATTTCATAAGTAATCGCATCAGGAAATCGGACCCGCTGCAATTCCATAAAGTCCTTGAATATCGAGAGTTCTTGTTGGATACACATTTTGTCTTCTAATCCCTGTGTCAGAGAAGCACGCAAAAACCGGGAAAGCCTTACGGTATATGTACTTGCTTCTACTTGACGTGACTTGATCAGCAATTTGAGCGTATTCAAGGCATTGAATAAAAAGTGCGGATGAATCTGCTGCTTGAGTTGTTCGTGTCTTGCTTTCAAGTTTGCGGCGACCAGGCCTGTTTTTTCGAGCTCGAGAGCGGCGCGTTTGCCCTGACTCTGGATCAGATCGATCATGATCAGAATAAAAACCGTATTGGCTACCATGCCCACAAAAGGATAGTATCTGAAATTTTCTAATTGTGCCGGAACTGGACGTAGCCATGCACTGAGAGAAGTCAAAGCGAATACTAGTATCACCGTAAACAATAAGGCTAAAACATAGCGCATACTTGATGTCAGGTTTCTTTTGGTCGATTCTCGTGCCAACCAGATATTGAAGTACCACAAGATGAGGGCATTGAAGGTAATCAAGCCAATTGGGATCAATATCTTAATGGAATGTTCGATTTCCCGAAAAGGTATTGACTCATACTCCAATACCCCCGAACTCATAAAAATCGAGATCGGTGCCACATTATAGATCGCTAATAAGGGAGACGTGATCCAGGCCATCCTGATTAATTTTTGCTTGTCTTTCTGCATGTTGAAGTATCAGCAATTCAAAATTGAAAGACCCTGAATGCAATTAGGCAGTCTTAAGAGATTTTAACCTTGGTTATAACATTTTTTAGGAAAAACAGGACCGATTGAGCGGAAATCGAACCCAATGAATCCTTTTGGTCCTCTACGATTGAGAGTAACTGATGATGAGTAATTACGAACCTGTGGATGGAATTCTGATTCCCATATTTTAACTTTATCTAAGCTTCAATGGTCAAGTCATGAAGAGGTTTACACGTGAACTCTTATTCTTGATAGTCATTAGTTTATTGCTGCAATGGCTGGTACCGACCTATATCTATCCGTTGATCGGTTTACCGTCGAATGGACCTGTTCCCATTCGTACCATCGTCCTTGTCGTAGTTATCTCTACTTACCTAAAACACTCAGGTGAAAAATGGTCCCAATTTGGTCTTTCCTGGCCATTTAAATGGTGGTGGTTGATTGTGGCGGTTGTTGGTTTATTCGCCTGCAAATTATTCATTATTCAACCCACTCAGGATTTGATACGATCAGGACTTGACTTACCTCGAAGTGATCATCGCTTTTTTGCGCACATTGAGGGGAATAGTCTGGCACTAACTATCTGGTTGTTGATCGCCTGGTTATCTGGTGGATTTGGAGAGGAAATGATCTTTCGGGGATATTTGATCGGTCGCATTTCACCCTTATTTCATAACGAGACCGTCGGATTTGCTATAGCCATCACGTTTCAGGCGGTCATCTTTGGTTTAGGACATGCGTATGCTGGATGGGGTACGGCATTGATGTCGATGACGAATGCCTTCCTTCTAGGACTCTTCCTGATTTTGGTAAAGAGAAGCATCTGGCCATTGATCATCGTTCATGGAATATGGGATACTTTAGGTGTATTGAATTTCTATCTGGAAGGCACACAATGACCAGAATAAAACTTAGAACAGATCAGCTGCTAAGATTAATCCTAGCCTGTCAGTTTGAATCTTGCATCCCATCTTATTTCGTAGATCTTTTGACTACAGCCGCGCAACCCTTTCACGATAACAAACATCTTTTCTAAAAAGGTCAAAAACTCATCATGAACACTACCCTAAACCACTCCACTGGCCAGGTGCCAAATTGGAGACAACACTTATTGCGAGTCGTTTTTGTACTCAACTTTATAGGACTGGCATTTGATAACTGGTCTACCGTATTGTATCCCGGAGAACAGCTCGATCCCTGGTCTGGAGTGGCCATCAGCTTCTACGCCGCCTTTTCGTTGTTGTGTCTACTTGGCATCCGCTTTCCGCTAAAATTCCTGCCCTTATTAATGATCCAATTGATCTATAAATCTGCCTGGATGGTGAGCACTTACTTACCTGCTTATCAGCTGAATCAAATGGATGAAAGCCTAAGTTCCTGGTTTTGGGTAATGGTGCCGGGTATCATCATCGATTTACTGGTGATTCCATGGGGCTTTGTCTACAGAGAATATCTGAAATACTTTTTTCGGAAAGAGGCACAGTCCTTCGGTTAGAGGAACGCTAATCCTCGTTTCCCAATGTTCTTAAGTTAAGGGAAATAGAACGTCATTGCGATGGCACCGCAGCGGCGGACCGTCGGCAACCGGCTTGCGAAGCAATCTCAATCATGGTTTCGAAGTAGAATTCTAGATTAGACTGCCGCTTCGGTCCGATTCATTTCATCGCTGTGACGAATCTTAACTTAAGAACATTGTCTTCGTTTCCGAACGAGGATTCTCAAATCAACATGTTTTGAACGTGTACTACATCCGAAACCAGGGCTTCATCAGGATAAACCTTATAGGTTTACTCCTATTGCATCAATAAAATCCTATAAGGTTTGCATCACCTTAACAAATACCGATATTTTTCCGGACCTTCAATCCAGCGACCCCCGCTTGCCCATCCACCTTGTTGCGAAAAGTAGCGCTCCGCTCCTTCCTGATCTTCCAAGCGCCACTCGATCTCGATGGCTTTGTCATCAGCATAATCCATCATACCACGGCGCTCATCCACCAGACCAATAAAGCCCGAAGGTGAAGTCTGGAAGATCTTGGTCCAACCCTGATCAGCTACCATCACATAGCCCAACGTCTCTTCATAGAAACTTTGCATTTTCAAAAGGTCATTGTGATAAGTCCAGGTAATGGAGCCAAAGAAATTCAGATCGTCTACAGCCGTATTTACCCGAGGCGCATTTTCCAATACCGCCATGAAAAGTTCATTCTCTGGATGTTGTTTGAACTGTTCAAATTCCAGTAAATACCCTCCCGGGTCAATGGCTACAAAACCATCGTGAGGCCCACCTACCCTTGGTTTATAGGTGTATTTGATTGGTACACCCAAGCCTTGAACATAAGTATACCATTGTGGCAACTGATTAGTCAGGAGTGCAATCGCAGTAGATTGGGGTTGTCCCATAGGGTGATCCTGATCGTGGGCATGTAGCACAATACTGGCGTCTGCACCGATGGCAAACTGTGTCTCCGTAATGGCTTTCAAGCCCAACACTTCCTTGTAAAAGGCTACCGCCTCTTCCAAATCCTCATAATACAAATGCGTCACCTGTTCTTTCACATCAAAACTTGTCAATGTCTTGAATGTTGTGTTTTTCATCAATAGTTCATTGATGCCTTGAGGAGAATAACCTAATAACCTTCCCATCCTCCTGGCAGCGACTTCCGGCGTTATTTCATCAAGGTCTTCTTTTAATTGCTGATATTGGATCAATCTGGCTCCTCGAGATATCACCACTACTTCTTTGTCCAATGTAACAGTTGCCGGGAATAGAGACGTCACCGCAAATGAGGTTTCCCGATACAGCTCGACTCCAAAATCCTTTGCTCGTTGCTGAAAAGCATTCCAGTATTGATCTACCTCTTCGGTGGTCATTGGTGGATTGAGGGCGATGGGTTTAGCATCATTGGCCACTTGTTCACAGTATGCATCGAATGCTGACATGATCGCCTGATCATTTTGATCGGAACAACCCATGAAAATAAGCATTGATAACAGTGTTAGAAAGAAGTATCTCATGGAAGTAAAGATAAAAGACTTCAGTTCTCAACAAATGATCAATGGAGTTCATCATAAAATTGATGACTTGGAACAATTATTGCTATCAGTCTTTCATGCGATCTATCCTACTAACCGTTTTTGTTTTAATTACTCAATTAGCTTTCGCTCAAAAAGATTTAATCGGCATTCGCGGAGGCCTGAATTGGACAGATGTGATCAATGATTCACCTTTCGAAAATAGCGATCCGTCCACCGGATTTATCGGGGGCATTAGCTACGAAAGACAATTAGAAAGTGGGGTCTACTGGGGTGCGGATTTCCTTTATGCCCAAAGAGGATTTGAGGACGACCTGTTTCCCGGGGCTTTTGATCCATGTATTGGTTGTCTGAGGGTGGCAGCTCCTGTAAACAATCAATTCAATTACGATTATGTGTCCGTTCCTATTCAGATCGGTTACACCTTTGGAAATGAGTTGAAGTTTTTTGCTGATGTAGCACTGGTTCCGTCCTGGCTGGTTCAATCCGATATAGAAGCCGGCGATTTTTTTAGTCAGGAAATCGAGGGTGTGGATTCATTCGACCTTGGTTCACAAATTGAACTTGGAACATCTTATGAGATTTCAGAAAATTGGCACTTGTTTGGCGCACTGGGATATTTCCATGGCCTGACCTCTATCACGAATGATCGCTACTTCCGAGATAATAAGATCATTCATCGAAGTATTGGTCTCTCTTTTGGTGTGAAATATGAGCTGAACAGAGGGTAACCTTTACTGGAATCCTTTCTGGTAAAGCTTAACTTGGCGGCGATATTAGCTAGAAACTAACCATCCAACATGTATCGCAGTAACCTCACCCCTGACTATTTTAACCTTCGAAGTTCAGGTCACTTCCCGGGAATGATGGGCATCCATATTTCCAATATTTCCAATGGTAGTATGTCTGGAGAAATGGAGATTAAGGCAGATTTCTTTGCTCCAAATGGCTTTTTACATGCCGGGAGCATCGTGACGTTCGCCGATACATTAGCAGGCTATGCGACGATCGCTCACTTACCTGAAAATGGCAAGTCCTTTACAACCATTGAGCTAAAAAGCAACTTTACCGGAGCTGCCAGGAAAGGCAAACTATTGGGTGAATGTATGGCTGAACATGTGGGCAGAACCACTCAAATATGGCGGGTAGAAGTCAGTGAATCGGAATCCAATAAACGGGTAGCGATTTTCTCCTGTACGCAGTTGATTTTGTACTAGAAATATGCAACAACCTTCGTGAAATGAGCGCGGCAAACCAAAAAAACCGTGCTGTTCAACTGAACAAAACTGCAAATCATCTAATTGATAATAGAAAGGTTGTTGGATTTACTGGATAATGCTTAGGTTCATTGTATGGAGGGCGAGAAAGACCTGTTCGAACGAAATCTGATCAAGACCGTCACATTGATTGGCCTGGTAAGATTCATGATAGCACTTTATGTAAATGAACCTAGCGTAGACGGATATCCTGATTTATTTCTCGATATTGGAGCTTGTCTGATCTTCGCTACTGGTTTCGTTCTTGTCCTCAAAAATGTTGCCTATCAATGGCTGATCGCTTTTTTTTATGGTCCGCTGATCGCCATGCTGTTAATTAGCTTCTACGTACACAATGGGCTTCATAGTTCTGCAGAAGTAAATTCATTTGCACTCGTCATTATTTTTTGCCTGACCTCCCGGAGGTGGTGGCCATTGATACTAACCTCAACTTTCCTACTGGGCATCTTTTTCGTGCTTTATCTGGTGGAAGCCGATAATCTCAATGGCTCAGATCATTCGGAATACTACACCTCCACCTTTTCTTTGCTTGTAATTTCTCTCGCGATCGTATGGATTACCTACCATGCGAAGAAGACCTTTAGCTACAGTCATCAGGAGCTACGTTCCACTCATTCGGAGTTGTCAAATAGATCGGAAACACTCCAATCTCAAAATGAACTCCTCAATCAACAGCATCAGCGCCTTACCCGACTCAAAGAAGAATTGGAAGAAAAGGTATTGGATCGTACGGACGCATTGAAAGCACAACAATCAACGATTCAAGCTTACATGCAATTGACCTTAAATGAGTTAATGGAACCGTATGAAAAGACCGCTAATAAAATCCGCGCTCTTGAATCAGAGCAGCAGGATGAATTAGACCAACTGATCATTGCTTCAGGCAAACAATTAAAACTCGAAATCGACAAAATCAGAGAACGACTCATATCAAATGAATAAATCGTGGAACATACCAAGTCTCGAACAACGGATCTTTGTCATCATTCTCATCGCGACCATTCTTTACCTGATTACCAATCTTATTTTTGAGGTTTTCTCAGCCGGTGTAGATTCTTTTTTGTTCAAAGTATATGTCCTGGTACTGATCATCTGTATTATCCTGCTTTTTCCAGTATTCAATCAAAATATCAAAACCTATCAAATTAATTTTTTTGCCCTATTCCTCATTTCCATATTCACGTATTATGCCCCAAACTCCGCAGGGCCTACCGGTGGCACTGGTTATACTTTGCAGAACCTGATCGTCATATTGATCCTCATGACCAATGGGCGGATGCTAACCTTCATGACCTTATGTTTAGCAGGATTGGTATTGGTTCTTTTCACCGACGTGATCACTTACAGTGGAAAACTCAATTATCTGCAACTGGTCATTGACTATGGTGTCAATTTGTTGTTTTTAGGCGTATTCATGGTGATTTTCAAACGCATGTTTGACCAGGAAAGAGAAAAACTAGAGCACAATAACAACAAAATAGCCAGTATCAATACCCAACTCGCTGAAAAAGCCAGAGATCTTAAAAAAACCAACGAAGACATCCAGCAGATCAGAGATAATCTCCAACAAAAGGTATTGGAACGGACCAAAGAGTTAGAAGAAGAAAATCAAAAACTGATTGAATACTCATTCATCAATGCTCATTTGATCCGTGCACCATTGACCAATATTGCCGGAGCGACACAATTGAAGGAGGATGATCCAAAATTCAGAGAAATTCAAAGAGGCATTCAGGAAATGGATATGGTGCTCAAGAAAATAGCTCAGGTGCTTAAGTAAAATCCTCTGACGTCTTGAAAAGAGAAAAAAGCGCAAGCTGCTAAGTCACCTGTTCGTCGGTAGACTTTTAAACGTTGATTAATTAAATTCTAGAATATTTACACTCAGCGATGGCCGTACATCCGGGCTCAGTTGGATCAAAGTTTTCTTCAATCAAAGTCCAGGAATCCATCTTGTACTTACATACATGCAAAATACCATCAGCTCCTCCTGAAAATGACCCTAGAATGAAATCCAACACATCCAGGTGCGACTTAAATTCCTCATTGAAGGTGTATTTCACTCTTACAAAACCAAAGTCATTCTGAAGCATTTCTGCCTCACTGTAGTTGGAGTAGGATTTTAACATACGGGGAGATTTGGCCAATACGGAAACCACACCGGCTCCTCGCATGAATAGTTTGTATATGCCATTCAGGTCTTCGACCAGCGTATACGCCGCTGAGGCATAGCCCAAATCCCTGGGGGTAGTTTTCAACTCTTTCGCTGCCAATACATGTAGCTGATACACGGTTTCAATTTTGATCCAGCTGGATGAAACCACTTTAGGAGGTAATCCTACTTCATCGGCTAATTCATTGAATTTTTCCTCTCCCATCTTATGAATGAGATATTTACGCGTATTGATCACGGAGGTCCCTTTAGACTTGCAGTCATCAAGCATGGTTAGGAGGCTTATTTCTGGTTTATAGTGGTGTTAAAATTAGCGCAAGACTGAAGTGCTCCCAATTAAATAAGCTGATCGTGGAAAGGCCCATCGCGAATCGGCATTTACAGGGGTTTATCGGCCCTATCTGGAAAGGTGTCAGCTAGACACTAACACCAGCTTCCTACAGGCTTCAGTTTGTAACTGAAGTCTCTTTATAACTAAAAGTCTTAGACTTTTTGAGTCCTACAAATCCTCCTCAGAGTCATTCAACGAAGACGCTGAGGATAACTACACCCTACTCCAACTCCAATACCAAATCATCCTGTTCTACCAGCTTACCCGCATTCAGATGTATTTTAGCAACTTTCCCGTCTCCATGGGCAGTCACTGTAGTCTCCATTTTCATGGCTTCAATGACAAACAAAGGCTGGTTTTTATGGACCTCATCGCCCACTTTCACTTTCACTTCTGCGATTTTGCCTTGCAATGGAGAGCCAATTTCATTGGCTAATTCCGCTTTTCGATTGCTGACCTGCTCAACGGCAATATTCCTGTCTTTGATCCCGATTCGACGGATCTGACCATTCAGACGGAAAGCTACCGCGCGTATACCTGCCACATCCGGCTCCGTGATGGCTACCAATTCAATGATGATGGTTTTACCCTTCGCAATGTCAACAAGGATCTCCTCTCCTGGCTTCATGCCATAGAAGAATGTCGGCGTAGGGAGGTATCCTACTTTATCGTACTCTTCGCGGTGGTCATAATACTCACGGAAGACTTTTGGGTAGAGTTTGTACGATAGGAAGTCTTCGAAAGTGCTTCTGGGGAACTCGACCTGAAAAGCCTCAAATTCCTGATCAAAGTCGATGGGCTCCATGTCATCATTCAACCTGCCTTTGATCGGTTGTTGATCTTTCAGTACTAACCTCGAAAGCGCTTCCGGAAACCCTCCGAAAGGTTGTCCCAAATTTCCTTTGAACAAACCAACCACTGATTCTGGAAAGGACAAGGAATCCCCTTTGGCCAGGACATCCTCTGCAGTAAGGTCATTGGACGCCATGAACAATGCCATATCACCAACTACCTTTGAAGAAGGGGTCACTTTCACGATATCTCCAAACATCTTATTGACGACTGCATAGTTCTTTTTGATCTCCTCGAACTTATGTTCCAATCCCAACGCAATGGCTTGAGGGCGAAGGTTAGAATATTGTCCACCGGGAATTTCATGCTCATATACCTCCGCGGTTCCTGCTCTCAAACCTGATTCAAAAGGGTAATAGAACTCCCTGACATCTTCATAGTACGTACTCAGCGCATTCAAAGAAGATAAATTCATTTTCCTTCCTCGTTCATGTCCTTCCAATGCCTGCACAAGCGAATTGAAGTTTGGCTGAGAAGTCAAACCGGAAACTGAAGCCAGGGCCACATCAATGATGTCCACTCCTGCCTCGACGGCTTTGAGGTACATCCCCGATTGTATGGAGGAGGTATCATGTGTATGTAAATGAATCGGTAGGTCAACTGCTTTTTTGAGTTCTGTGACCAGCTTTTCGGCACTATAAGGCTTCAGCAAACCAGCCATGTCTTTGATGGCTAGCATGTGTGCCCCCTCATCCTCCAACTGGCGCGCCATGTCGAGGTAATACTGTAGCGTGTATTTCTTCTGATCAGGATTGAGGATATCACCCGTGTAGCAAATACAAGCCTCCGCCAATGATTCTGTACGTTCTCTTACGGCACGGATGCTGACCTTCATGTTCTCGATCCAGTTAAGAGAATCGAAAATCCGGAACAAGTCCATGCCATTCTCCGCTGATTTCTCAATGAACTTCTCAATCAGGTTGTCCGGATAGGCTGTATATCCCACACCATTGGAACCTCTGAAGAGCATCTGAAACAGGATATTCGGAATGGCCTCCCGCAACAATTGCAGTCGGCGCCAGGGATTTTCTTTCAAAAACCGCATGGCCACATCAAACGTGGCACCACCCCACATTTCCAACGAAAATATCTCGGGGTTGTCTTTCGCGTACATTTCTGCCACCTCAAGCATATCTATCGTGCGAAAACGAGTCGCCAAAAGTGACTGGTGCGCATCACGCATGGTTGTATCCGTAAAATGAACCTTGGGATCATCCTTGATGGACTGAATGAAGCCATCTCTTCCCAACGCCTTCAATCGATCTCTACTCCCCTCGGGGATTGCCTTCCCCGGCGTTTCCGAAGGAATCAGTGGTTTTCTGAAGACCCGATCTTTATCGAATTGCTTGACATCCGGATTGCCATTGACAGACACTTCTCCAATGAACTTGAGGTTTTTCGTTCCCCGGTCAAAGCTTTTCTGGATCTTGAACAGATCTGGGTGGCTTTCAATGAAATTCACGGTCGCCTTACCACTAGAAAAATCCTTGTCCTGAATTACATTTTCGAGGAAACCAATATTGGTCTTTACGCCGCGAATACGGAACTCACGTAATGCTCTATCCAATCGCTGAGCGGCACCTTTTAGGGTTCGCCCTTTTGCGGTGACCTTTACCAGCAGCGAATCAAAGAATGGTGAAATCTTTACACCCTGATAGACATTACCAGCGTCCAGTCGGATTCCAAACCCACTTGCACTCCGATAAGCGATGATCGTTCCATAATCAGGCTTGAAGCCATTTTCCGGATCTTCTGTCGTCACCCGGCACTGTATCGCAAATCCCCGGTATTCAATATCTTCCTGTGACCTGATAAATATCTGTGGGTCGGCCAATTCGCAACCTGAGGCAATCAGGATCTGTGAACGAACAATGTCTATACCTGTAATTTCTTCCGTGATCGTATGCTCTACCTGCACCCTCGGGTTCACTTCAATGAAGTAGATATTTTCTTCAGGGTCCACGAGAAATTCAACGGTACCAGCGTTATTGTAATTGACCTCTTCCGCAATTTTCAACGCATATGCATACAGCTTGTCACGGGTTTCTTGTTTCAGTCCATAACTAGGAGCTACTTCTACTACTTTTTGAAAACGGCGCTGAATTGAGCAATCCCGCTCAAACAGATGCACCACATTACCGTGCGTATCCGCAAGAATCTGGACCTCAATGTGTTTGGGGTTCTCTACGTACTTTTCAAGGAAGATCGTGTCATCACCAAACGCCTTACCCGCTTCTGATTTTGCTTCGTTGAAAAGCTTGATCAACTGAGGCTCATCGCGCACGACTCGCATCCCTCTACCCCCACCTCCGGCAGCGGCTTTGATGATCACCGGATATCCGATGCGATTGGCTTCCTGGATCGCTACCTGCTCATCTGTAAGCTCTTCCTGATTGTCTTCAATGATTGGAACCTCCGCCTGTTTGGCAACTTTCTTCGCCATCACCTTGTCTCCCAGTTGGCTCATGACCTCTGGCTTAGGGCCGATGAACGTAATGTTTTCCTCACGGCACCGTGTAGCAAACCTTACATTTTCTGACAGGAATCCATAACCTGGGTGGATCGCATCCACATCATTGTCCTTCGCTACCTGTATGATCGCTTCTATATCCAGGTAGGGCTTGAGCGGATCATCTTCTGCTCCAATTTTATAAGCTTCATCCGCTTTGTACCTGTGCAGGGAATAGCGGTCTTCATGGGTGTAAATGGCCACAGAACGGATGTGCAATTCGGAGATGGCACGAAGTACACGGATGGCAATTTCGCCGCGATTCGCGACCATGATTTTCTGGAAGATCTTCTGGTTCTCTGAAGGCATTTGTTGAGGTTAGTCTTAAGCTTTAAAAAAGTAGTGCAAACGATTTCGAATTGCAAGGATAGCTGATTTTATGGAATGCCAAAGGTGGCAAGTGTAAGAGTTCTCAGAATATTTTGAAGTTTAAAAACAAGGGTTAGCACAGAACAAATCATGATTAGTTCATACAAATCATCCATTAGCAAAACTTGCCTTAGCCAGGATAAAAACCTGGAGGACATTAGAGGGTAAATTCAATGATCAAAAACACCTACAACCCAATGAAAGCCAGGATAATTCTAGCAAGAATAGACCCAGTTCCATAGAAATGATCATTCAGCCATTTTTCTAGTTTGTTGTAAATGAATATAAAAGTTCAACTGCGAGCATCTATCACAATGCTGTATTCCTCAAAAAGTACCTTTATCATTTCTTCTTCTCCACCTTCAAAGTTTTCAATGCTTCTTTGATCTGCTTACTAGGTAGAAAGGCCATCTTCAGCGATTTGATATCGCGGACAGTCACTTTGGTCGGATCTTCTTTCCCTTCCGACCTGGCATGTAAACTGAAAGTACCCAGGTCTTCTAATTTGACATTATACCCATCTTCTAAAAGTTCAGGGATCAGATCGGTCAGGGCCGTTATCACTGCTAACACATCTGAACGAGTCAAGGACGATCCCGCACTGATATGGTCACAAATCAATCGGGTATCAGCAACCTTCCGGCCTGTTAGCACCGGATAGTATTTTGCTGGCTGATCTCTGGAGAGTCCTGGTCGTTTTGATTTCACTTCGTATTGTAAGGCCATTCGTCAAGTAGTTTTATCTGTAAGGTAAGCATCAACCACCCAAAACATCACGATGTTTTAAGTAAAAGATATATATCATTTTATAAAAAAATATATATCTTAATACAAAAAGACTTATATCTTTTTATCGAAACATGGTGTCTTATCAAGGAAAACACCAGCATAATCATACCTCTGAGACTCGCCTTGCAAAAGGAGTTGTAATCAAGGCTTCAGATCTTATTTCACCTGCCAATCCGGGCTGAAGTATGTAGACCTTCCTCCAACGGTTAGTTTTTCAATCGGGCATCCAGTATGATGGCAAGCCGCTCCGAGTTTGCGGATGTGGATAAAGAAATCTTCAGGAAATGAATCGTAATGTGCTTCCTTTTCGATGGCAGTTTCTAGCGTCATCATCAGGGCATCATATAATGCCTTCAATTGATCGTCAGATAGCGCTCCTACTTTCTTTTCCGGGTGTATGCGGGCCTGATATAACATTTCATCTGCAATCCAATTACCAATCCCTGCAGCAATGGATTGATGCATGATCACCGCTTTGATGTAAGTTTTACGTCTTCGTACGGAGGTGGTGAACTCCTCGAGTGATATCGCACGCGCGTCTTTCCCTAACCCTCTTTGCTCCAAATACGCAGGAATGTTATCAGTCAGATCATTCCAACCAAACTTGCGCCGATTGAGGAAGCCCAGGTGATATCCACTGGCAAAGTGATATACAATGTGCGCAAAGCGCGGCCTTGCCTCCATATCCGCAAAGTATTCAGCCCTTCCCGTCATACCGAAATGCATGACCAGCGTTTGTTTTCCAGTCGTCTTTAAAAAGAGGTACTTCCCCACCCGTTCCGTTTCGGTAAACTCCTGACCAACTAAAGCTTCTTCAAAAATCAACTGGTCTTGTTTGAGCAATCGGGTATCGGCACAGTCTATTTTGGTGATTCGCTGATTGAGTGCGGTTCGGTCAATGTATCGCCGAAAGGTTTCTACTTCGGGAAGTTCGGGCATTTGAATGGTGTTTAACAAAAAACACGTTGAGCCATCACTTGGTTAGACTATCTTCCCGGAAAGATAAAAAAAGCCCAAGGAGGGCTTAAGAAAAGGGTTATATCTTCATTGCTCACTTTTCGTCACTTTGGGTGGGACCATTACAGCTGGTCCTCCTTTTACAGTTTTGGCCTGTGCTTTAGTCAATTTCTTCATGATCATTGATTTTGTATATGGTAAACGGATGAATTATAAAGTGGCTTCTTCTTAATTCTCAGGAGGAATTCTAACATCCAGCCCTACTTTCACAGATTGGGCTTGTGATCTATTAAGTTTTTCATGATCCATTTGGCTATGTTTCAAGGAAGATAACAAATATCTCAAGTCAAGAAATACAAGGGCATAAAAAAAGCAACGCACCTAGAGATGCGCTGCTCTCATTAAGAACCAGCTATGGAAAATACTGACCTGTCGCGTGACAGGGATACTCACATTTTCTGTAACGAAAGTAGCGTAATCAGTTATTAAACATACTAGTCTTTCGATGAACGGCGATTATTTGGGGATTTTCAAAGAAAATTGCCAACTGAACCGAGATAGCCGATTCAATTATTGTCCACAGGCACGGGTTTGCATCCCTACAGCATCTTGTTTCCCCCAGGTTGGTGCGAATGGGTTATCTGACGCTTCCTGCTGATCAAACAGCTCGATGGCTTTTGCAATACTGGCACATGCTTCTGACGTATCACCACCCATGAATTGGGCCGTACCAAATTGCATTTGACCCAATAAGTAATGCGCACGTGGATTTTCAGGGTTCAAGGCAACTGCCTTCTGAAATGAAGCCATGGCCAATGGACTATGGGTCATTCCACGTGTTCCCGGATCTACGGTCAACTGGATCATGATGATAAAACCTCGCATGGCCTCCAATTCTGAATCATTGGGCAATATCGATTCAGCTTGTTCTACCGATTGAAGGGCCAGATCCAGGTACTTGTCCTTTTCTGCCGCCTCTTGCATCATCTGACTCATGCGCAGATAACCAAAAGCGACATAATAATGTGGTTCCCAGCGATCCTTTTCCGCGGCACCAATTCGATTCAGTTTATTGATTACCGGAGTAAGATCCGCTGGTGTATTAGAGGAGAATACCAAGGGCACATTGGTACCCATGGCTTTTTCGAACGGACCATTGGCCAATAATGAGGTAGACAAAAACGCAATTAGAAGGATGAAACTGTACTTTTTCATGATATAAGGAATAAAAAGTTGGAATTCGATTAAAGATTAGGCAATTGATTGATGCCCTTGTTTTTAGATAAAGTGATGAACACTCCGAGGAAAATGAATCGCGGTGCCGCTGGACGTATGGGTCGACTGGCGTAGACACCATTGGCATCCGGCTCATCCGCAAATTCATATCCGAAAATATTGTTGATGCCCAGGGCATTGTTGACCATTGCGTGGACAATAACCTGACTATTAAGCAAGTAGCTCCAGTTGAAGCTGAGGTCATGATAGGCTGGCGTTCTTCCTGTCATAAATCCCTCATCATTGGGATCATCATAAGTTCGAGGACTTGCAAAAGAATAAGTCCAACCGACCTGGCTCTTCAGGTCACTGATGAATGTCTTGACTACCCAGGAGAAATTATGCGTGGATGCGAAATTGGGCACAAAAGATCCCGGAAAGTCACGGTAAAATCGCTCTGTATCGAGGTAAGAATAGCTCACCCAATAGTCCGTATTCTTGAAGGTTTTGTTGTCTCTCCAAAACAAGTCCAGTCCTCGGGCATGGCCGTTGCCATCGAATTGAAAGGAAGTTGGATCGAATGGACTGGTGAAACGAGAAAGCTGATCGTATTGCTTTTCATATAATTCTATTCGAAAGCTCTGACCCTTTCGCACCCATTGATAATTGGCAATGAAATGCTCGGCCTTCTCATTCAAGGCTCCCTGGTCACCGAATAAGATCTGTCTTGAAGCAGCTTGTTGAAACTGACCATAAGCCAGAGATACCTGACTGTTCTCTCCTGTTTTATATGCCGCAGACAAGCGAGGACCGATATGAGCATCATTGTTCAGGTTACTGTGAGCCCCTCTTAAGCCAAGTTTGAAACCCAACGAACTGGACGCGAATATCTCAGCCTCTACAAATCCGGCACTGATCTGCTCGTTAAAGTCCTGAACAAAGGACTCTCCGTCTATTAAAGTTTGAGACAAATCCCGACCGATGACTTCTGCACCCACCAACACGGAAACTCGATCGGAGTGCTCATAATCAAAAGCCAGCTTGCCATGAAAGCCTGTCAGATCCACGTCCCGGCTCTGCTGATTGAAAGCAACAAAATCATTGCTTTTGGTGAATGAAACCCCGGTACGGAATCCCCACTGCTCACCAATCAAATCACGGTAAGAGGTATTCACATGGGCATAATCATTGGTCACCTGAACATCATTCGATAATTCAGGATTAGCAATATCCGGTTCTACGAGCGCCATGTCGGATTTACTCAAATTGGTGTACACCTTGAGCATTCCGGTCTCCCCGGTTTGCTGCCGAAAAGCGAAGTTACCATCCCACTGTTCTGGTGCTTTGTTCCATTCTAGGTTTTGGTTAACCAGTCCGAAATAGGGTCCCAGGTTGGTATACTGGACTTTTCCCGCAACGGAACTCTTATTGAAAGTACGTGTGGTAGAAATATCAGTCCCCACCGTCATGAAAGACAAGTCCGTGCGATCATTTTCAGCCAGGTCCTTTGACTCCAGCACAAGTGCTGAAGACAAAGCCTGACCATATTCGGCAGAGTAGCCTCCGGTTGAAAAATTAGTTCCTTTAAACATGAAGGGTGAGAAACGACTTCTGCTTGGTGTGTTGGGCGCGGCAGCTCCGTATTCGTTGTGTACGAGCATGCCATCAATGAATGTCTTGGTTTCTCGGCCATCTCCTCCTCGCACAAACAATCTACCGGTCTCCCCTACGGTCTGTGTACCGGGTAATGTATTGAGTGCTCCAGGGATGTCCGCGGTGGTTCCTGCAGTTGTTACTACATCGAGGGGTTTGAGTACTTCTTGTTTGCTTCCACCAGAAGCATTGAACGATCCAGCTGTAATGACCACTGCATTGAGTTCACTGATCTTCTCTCGAAGCTTGATGGTGATCTCCTGATCCTTGGCAGTCACTGGATAAGTACCGTCGTGGTAGCCAATGAAGGCCGCAATCAGGATCTGATCTCCGGTTTCGTATGACTCAAAAGAGAACTTGCCTTCCAGGTCTGTGGTGGCTCCGTCGTACGTCCCTTCCAGGTAGACATTTACTCCAAGAAGGGCTTCTCCTTTATGATCGGTGACCTGCCCCGAGATGGTAAACTGCCCCAACAATGGGACAGAGAACAGAAAAAGTAAAAAAGTAAAAAAGTACGTCGTGGCTTGAGTTTTCATGCTCCAAAAGTCTATTTGGAGTACCCCACCTTATAATTAAAGACGCTGAGTTGTTGAGTTTTTGAGATGGATTGTAGGAGCTGGAAGCTGTTTCTGGGTTTTGGTTGATGGTTTTTGGTTATGACTCAAACCTTTCTTAATCCGTCATTCCCAGCTGTAGTATCATGAATCTTTAAACAGCGCATCATCAGCGTCGGGAATCTCTTTACGGATTATAGCATGTACATTCTAGCATCGAGGCAAATCAAAATTGTCCGAGGAAAATGCCGGGACTTATACCAAAGTATGTCGGTCTTCGACAACTTCAGACTGATATCAGGAATAAAATTCAAGAATCACTTACAAACGTACAAAGCCTGCCTCAGTGAATCAGTCAACACTTCCTGTTGTCTTAGTCGTTCGGTCATGGCTTCGGCAATTCGCTTTTGCTCCTCTGCACTCCTTTGTGCTTCCTTGACCTGCATTTCCAATTGCTCATTCACACTCAATGCTTCCAGTGACTGAGATTGCGCAAACACAACTGAAGCTACAATAATGATTGCAAGTACAGCGATGATGATGTTCTTTACCATAGGAGTAGATAGTAGGAGTATGTAGATTGGTTTGTTCTTTTTCAAATTAAGAAAAAACATGAGACGAACCTAATCTATCTATTGGTAACAGATTGTTTTGGTTTAATATCATTATATGCTTTAACATTATCAGATGAATAAAGTCACTATTGTCCTCGTCTCAATATTTACAGTATATCCGCTGTTCCTTCCTCAGCTACATGCCCAATCCAATTGTGAAACAATCACTACAAGCCTGGAGAAAGCTGCACAAAAACATGAGAAATTGGGTGCACTCACTGCCCATGGGAATTACGAATCAAGGTCCAGGATGATGGGCAACTCATATGCACGAAATCAAGCAATGGAATTGATGGCGGAGGCCGTTACTGGCTACATGCGAAACCACTTAACAGAAACGCTTTCCTTCTCTAGTGAAGAACAGCAAGACAGGTTCGCAGCACAGCTACTTGGAGAATCAGAACAAGGAGTTGCCACCATTGGAGGCCAGCAATATAATTCTTCCAGCTCCTTTGTGAGTCTTACCCTTCATGGTGTTCGAGAAGTCACGTCGAATGAATGTCCTTTGAAAAACGGGGGCTCCAGTATCTATTATAAGCTCCTCGCCATTTCGCCAGAAGGCATCATCCAAACCATCGATGAAGCGATCGTGTCATTCGCCGAAAATGAGGAAATTTCTGGTGAGGCTTTAATTGATTCCTGGGAGAAATCAGCGTTGAAGGCGTCTTTGCTGGAACAGCAAAAGAAGTATGAGAAGAAGATGAATTAGGAATATAACCAAACTGGGTTTTGTGTAACAACCCTAACAGCGTTAGTTGGTCTATCCACAACGCTGTTAGAAGTTGGGACTCTTTATGGGTCAGCTGCTACTTAAAGTGTCAGAAGAGATACCGGTCTTCTGCGTACTTCCTTCGGAATTTAAGTCATCAAAAACCCTTGCCGGGTGCCCGGCATGAACGATTAAATCTATTCAACAATAAAATTCCCTTGCATCGCGAAGAAGTGACCAGGGAATGTACACACAAACTGATATGTTCCTGCAGCTGGTGCATCGAAAGTAATGGTGGTTGACTCTCCTCCACCAATGATGATGGTGGCTGCAATGATCTCATCACCTTCAATTACATAATTGCTCGCTGATTCGCTCATGGCACGCTGTGCATAGTCATTCAAATCAACACCCTGACTCAGGATGACCAGGTTGTGTCCCATTGATTCTTTAGGGAAAGATCCGGTATGATTCAAAGTCAGTTCTACTTTGCTTCCTGCAGGTACTTTGATCTCATCCGTATCAAATTTCATTTGGTCGTCGCTATTTACCACAACCTTGACGAGTTCTCCTGTCGCTTTAGTTTCGGTTTTAGCAGCAGTTTCATTCTCTCCGGAACCGGAACTTTCACCGCCACCTCCACAAGCTGCTAAAAAGACCATCACCAGGATTACTGCAAAATATTTTGTCATTGAACTTAGGTTTATGCTTTGCATGTCTATCGATTCATTAGGATTCGCTGCAAATCTAAGTCGGTTTTTTAAGTGGTCGTCAAATTGGGAGAATGCACCTACTTATTTGGGACTTTTGTCAGGTGTGATGAATCCTTATGATCGGAATTCGGAGACTCCCCTACGATTACAATTAAATAAGTATAAATCGAAACTTCGAATTCATGTCATCCGTGGAGTGACGAATTCCTTTATCAATCAACTCACCAAAACACCGTCACTCAGTTCGAGGACCCGATCACTATTCGCAGCGAACTGGTCATCATGGGTAACAGCAATGATGGTCTGGCCCCGTTCCTCTGCCAATTGCCGGAAAATATCGAAAACAATATCGGTGTTCTTAGAGTCCAGATTTCCCGTTGGCTCATCGCCCATGATGATCTCCGGTTCATTGATCAATGCCCTGGCAATCGCCACCCGCTGCTGCTGACCTCCGGATAATTTACTGGTTCGTTTCAAGGCCTGCTCTGGTAATCCCAATATTTTGAGATTTTCATAGGCTGACTCCCTGATCTCTTCTTTCGACTTTTTCCCCAACTTCAAGGCAGGCAACATTACATTTTCCAAGGAGGTGAATTCTGGCAAGAGATAATGGAACTGAAAAACAAACCCTATATGGGCATTCCTGAATGCCGCCAGTTGGTTTTGAGGTTTCCCATTGAGGTTTTCACCTTTGATCACTAATTGTCCTTCAAAGTCCGTGTCCATGGTTGATAACACATACAACAGCGTGGACTTACCTGATCCTGATTTCCCGACCAGGGAAAGGAACTCTCCTTTTTTGACTTGAAAGTTGATGTCTTTTAGAACCTGAAAGGTCTGCGGTTCATGGAAATATTTGGTCAATCCGGCAACTGATAGTACGGATTCCTGACTTTGTATGTTCATCCTCTTATGATTTCTACCGGGTCTACTTTTGAAGCTTTCTTTGCTGGCAGGTAACCCGCCAAAAAGGTCGTGATCAAACCAAAAAGAAACGCCATTGCGTAATCTTGCACCTCATAGGCGATTGGAAGGGTCTCCAGCATGGCAATATTGAAGCTGGTGTGATCTACGATCACTGAGATCACATATCCCAAAATAACCCCCACGATCCCACCACAAATACCAATAATGACTGATTGCGTCAAAAAGATCTCTACAATGTCTCGTCCTTCAAATCCCATGGCTTTCAAGATGGCAATGTCCTTGATCTTTTCATTGACCGTCATGTTCATGATGTTGTAAATCCCAAATCCTGCCACTAACAGAATCGTGAGAGATACAGCAATCGCAATGATGTTTCTTAGTTCATTACCAGCATCCAATTGACCATTTGCAGTTTTCCAGGACTCCACCTTATATGGAATCAGTCGATCATATTGGGTTGCAAAAGCATTTGAGGCTTCAAAATCTTTCAAATTGACCTGAATGTCTGTTGCATAGCCATGATGTTGTGAAATCAGTTGTCGTGCTGAATTGATATGTAGATAGGCTTTACTGTTATCTACTCCCGCAATGGATGTCTCTATCAATCCCAGAACTTCAAAACTTCTACTGACTCCTTCAGATGTCTGTACCTGAACACGATCACCTTGCTTAACGCTCAACCTTTTGGCAAGGCCGGTTCCTATGATCATCCCATCTCCTCGACTGTGTATATCATTCCAATTCCCAATAGTCATGTAAGTAGAAGTTTCAAAGAGTTGATCTTCCCGATAAGCTTCCACACCGGACATGGTCCCATTGATTTTGGTTGCACCATTTCGGAAAAAGACATTGATATTCACCTGTGGAGCAATTCCATACAAAGCAGGGTCGTTTTCAAGGATTTGGATGATCTCTGCAGCATTCCTAATGCCCTCTGTGTACTGGATGACACGTGCATTTCGAATATTTATGGCTGTTCCTGTCTTATGTGCCTGTGCCAATAAATTGGATTGGTCTTCGGGCAAATCATTGTAAACCCGAACATGAGCCAGGGTACTGAACGCCATCTCCGTCTGAATGTCATTCACACCAGTCATGAAGCTGTTCATGAAAATGTACATGGAGATACCAAATGTCACACTCAACATGGCTACCAGCGCTTGTTTAACCCTTGAAGTAAGGTGCACACCGGCTACCCTGAGGTTCGTTCCGGAAATCATAATTCCTTGAAGTTTGGTAGAAGCAGAGTCTGATCTACAGATAATCCTTGCACAACTTCCACCCAATCCGGATTCCGAATACCTACCTCTACGGCTACTTTCTTCTTATCCTTCAATAAAACGCTATCTCCTTTTAACAAGAAGGTAGTGGGAACGGTGATCACGTCCTTTTTCTCCGCTACGACAATGTTGGCCTGAAGCTGGGTGTTGGAAAACAACTTCGATGGCTTTTCCACAAACTGTGCTTCTGCCAAAAAAGATTGCTCTTGTTCATCAAAGGACGGAAATACCCTGGAAATTTCAGCTTGATACAAATTGGCTTTATCCGTATTCAACGAAATGTAAGTTGTTTGGCCAGTTTCAAGGAGATTGACATCTTCTTCAGCGACAAAAAGCTTTACCATGTGCAATCCCCCTCCTATTTTGGCGACAGGACTCCCTCTTCGAACCAGTGCTCCTTCCTGTTCGTGTACGGAGATGACCATTCCATCGATCGCAGCCGTCAGGACATAATCACCATTTTTTTCCTGCTCGACTATTAATTGAGTCCTGGCATTATCGAGGTTCAATTGCAGATTAGCCAACAAGTCCTCATGTGACTTCTGAGCAATAGCCACATTGCGTCTGGCATTTTCGTATTGCACCTCTACCCGATCAAATTCTACTTGGGATACGGCGCCTGTTTTTACCAACTGCTGGTAGCGCTTATAATTCTTCTCATCCGACTCCAGCTGCCACTGAGACTGTTCCCACCTCAATTGTGATTGTTGGATTTCCGGCGAATTGGGCTGCAATCGATCTTTGGCAAATTCGTAGTTAGCCTGTGCATTCTGCAATTGCTCGGTCTGGACATTGTTTGAAATGACAAACAATTGGTCTCCCTTCTTCACCTGATCGCCCTCCTCTACCAAAGCAGTTAATAAAAAACCTTCTGCATTGGCTGTCACGAGGTACTCATGTGCTGTTGTCACATAGCCGCTGGCGAAAACTGCATCAATCAGGTCCTGGCTCACCGGCTGAGTCGTCTCATTGGGCTGACAGCCGATGAAGAAGGTCCCCAATATGGCCGAAATAAGAAAGTGAAATCTATTTAAAGTATTCATGATTTTCTGGAACGTATGGTGGCATAATAACTATAGAAAGTGGTCAATGCATTTAGGTAATGCTGCTCGGCTTTCAAAAGGTCTTCAACCTTAGACAGGTGCTCATCCAGGCCAATTAACCCCTGCTCGAATTGCTGTAGTGACAACCCTACTGACTCTTGATACAATTCAAAGTTTTCCTCTGCAAAGACAACCCGGTCTTTGCTTGCGATGAAGTTTTGCAACAGCATCTTGTCTTGAAATGCGGTGGTTTGTTCCTGATTTTCAAAGCGTTTAGTAGCGATTTGGGCAGCTAACTGAGCGCTTTTCAGGTTGTTTTTGTTTTTAAACCCTGTAAACAATGGTACTTGTAAACTGATCCCCAGGTAGCTGTAGGCTGACCAGTCATCCGCACGCATCGACAGACCAAATTCCTCGCGAAATTGTTGTTGCCCAAAATAGGATTCCAGGGTAAGCTTAGGAAGGAATGCCGTTTTGCTTTGCCGGACCCGAAGGTCAGCTAATTCCACTTCTGCCTTGGTGGTCATAAGCTCCTGATCTTGCCCCATCTCCGCGCTTACCTGATTAATGGACTGAACATCCAATTCCTCCTCTAGCTGCAGTTGTACATGGTCAGATTGCCCTAACAATAATTTCAATTGCAGCGCATATTCTTGCTGACGGGCGTGCGAACTGCTTAGGTTTTCTCTGGCTGTATTGGCCAAAATTTTTGCTTGTAAAAAGCTTGTTTGATTGATCAGTCCTTTTTCTCGTTTTTGTCGAGAAATAGCCAAAATACTGTCCATCAGTGCCGTATCCTGCTGATTCAACTGTGTTGCTTTATTGGTAATCAACAGCAGATAATAGTAATAAGCTGTCTGATAAGTTAGTTTTTGTTCGTACGCGCCTTGCTCAAGTTGTTGCAAATCATGCGCTGCTGTAGCCACCTTCGCTTCGACCCGGTTACCCATATCCAAAACAGACTTAGAGACCGTGATACCTGCATTGTAGTTGTAGGGCTGCCCAAACTGTGCGTTTACTACTTCCCCTGGTTGGCCGAATATTTCTCCCGGCAATGGTGTTGTTGCCAATGACCGGTTATTTTGACCCGAGAAACTGGCGTTGACGGTGGGTAATCGGTGTTTTTTTGCTGCTTGCATGTCCACCCTTGATTGTTTCACCTGTAACTTAAATACTTCCAGGTCCGGATTCTTCGAAGCTGCCAATTCAAGGGCATCTTCTACGGTATGCAGCTGCTTGACTTCCTGAGCCAGTCCCCACGAACAACAGCCGAGAAGAAGCAATCCAATTTTAATGAGTCTTATCATTTGTTAGCAGTGTTATGTATTTATTTATTGCTCCCAAAAACAAAGTGGAAGCCAATGGATGCCGTAATTCCTCCGGGAGAGGTGATCCCTCCGATGTTTCTGGACCGATCTGCAGAAATCAGGTAACTTAAGTTGAATTCCAGCATCGCTTGTCGCGCCATTCGGTGAGCAAAACCTATTCCTGGCTGTAGATAGCGATAAGATTCTCTCAACTCCCTTTGGTTTTGGAATTGACCCTGTCCTACAGAAAAACCTCCTTCTCCGCCTACGGCAAGTGCCCTAATAAATCCAGCCTCCAGTTTCACATAAGGCCTGGAAAGCTCTTTTTCCTTGAAAATATACCGACCTTCAATACCTATCGTGATCATCGCTCCACCACTTCCCTCACCTTCAATGGATATCCCATTACCACCAAACTGCACGGAACTGATCTCTTGCTCCTTGGGTAACATCAACAAGTCCCCTGACATGGAAATCTGTAGTTGATCTTTCAAAAAGTATCCAATTTCCAACCCAATGAACCCTCTACGATCACTGAAATCTGTGAAAGTGATGGTGTCTGGCCGTTCAGTTTTGTTACTCCCTGAGATAAATCGCTGCCCGAAAGTGAAGCCCAAAGTGACCCGATCTATGTAAATGCGCTTAAGGGAATCCTTAATGATCGGCTCTTGCTCAAGCATTCGAATGGCATTGGTCGCTTCACTGAATGGTACATATTCGCGACTTTGAGCTACACTGAATAAGCCAGCCATTAGTAGCAAAGTAAAAAGCAACGATCTAATGGATGCCATCACAAAGTGTCTCGCGACCATTGCTGTGTTCGACTAAATCCCCGAACAGATACTTCCAGGTCCAACACGTCAGTACTTCGGGTTCGAATGGCAACATCCAGGGTACGTCCTTTCCGTGCTGCATAAATCTTCCCGCGCCAGGCACCTTGTTCATACTTCAATTCCGTCAACATATCACTTCCTAATATCTCGCGGCCTCTCAGTGACTTATCCGGATTGTTCTGATCTGTTTTTGGGTTTCCTTTTCGGTCATTGGGCTCCTTCAGCCAAACAATCTTGCCAAAGCACTGGCCTTCTTTTTCATAGATCTCTAT
This sequence comes from Cytophagales bacterium, assembly GCA_033344775.1. Taxonomy (NCBI): domain Bacteria; kingdom Pseudomonadati; phylum Bacteroidota; class Cytophagia; order Cytophagales; species Cytophagales bacterium. Next base: position 1,062,683 of record JAWPMT010000001.1, read on the forward strand.
CTTACTGTTGGCCTCCTGGGTCATCCAAATGCCTTTGATATCATCCTGTGCCTGGATTTGGGTACCAAGCACCAATAAAAAGGGAATCATCAATAATTTTCTCATGTGTTAACTTTTAACTTTGATTATTACTCGAAGAAACGTGTGTTATACACCTACATAAATGGAAGATTGGCCGAGACCGATAAATCGAAAACTGAGACCTTCTCTCAACTACTGAACCGATAAGGCATTCTTAACTATCCGGTATGAAAAAATGAAGCAGGCCCGTTTAAATACAGACCTGCTAACACAACCTTAACTATAAAAAAGTCTTATATGAACTTCTTAATCATAAGGTCCGGAACCACCTGTACTTAGTTGCGCATGAATTGGTCAAAAGTGATTGATACATAATACAAGGCACCGACTGTGGGATTCCCCAAGGCCTGTTCGTACCGATTATTAGACAGATTGGACCCTCCTACTTTTAACACCGATTTCAGATCTGGCAATCGGTAGGTCACTTGCGCATCCAACGTGCTGTAAGCAGGTATATCCCCTTGCGCGAAGGTACTTTCCCAGTAAAAGGCATCTTGCCACCTCCATGTGATGTTGAAGCCTAACCGATCGGAGACTTTGCGATTAGCAAGCGTAAAGTTCAGTTTATGCTCCGGTGTATTGAACCCAGCCTGAAACCCTTCAGGAAGTGCTTCTACATCAATCAACTCATTCCAGGCATAATTACCTCCCAAAGTATAATTACCTCCCAATGCAACTGAAACGCCTAAAGCAGCACCCTGGGATTTGACTTCCTGATCTAAGGTGACGGCAGCCTGATAAACCGTGGGACTTAGCAAACCCAGCGGGTCACCAGGTGTGGTACTTGATTGGAATAAGTTTAGTCCTCCTCCAAAATTGTTGAATGTGCTGTGATAGTAGTATCCATCCACCATCACTTTATTCTGAATCAAGCTTTTATAACCTATTTCGATTGTACTGTTTTGTTCTAATTCCAGCTCATAATTACTTGGATCATCTGCTGCATCTAAAATGGGTGTAGCAGCCGTGCTTGCAGCAACGAAAGCTTGTTCTTGCGTCTGTCCTTCAGCCAATGACTGCCCCTGAACCGTCAGGAAGGTGCTTACATATTGATTGAAATCTTCCTGTGAATAAACGGGGTTTGTTTCAAAACCATATCGGTCTTTGAAAAATGACAATCCACCAATTAAACGAGCTTGCGGCGTTTGTAAGTCAATGTATTGATTCTGGGTCGTGGGCATACGAAATCCCGTTTGATAAGACGCCCTGATGAAATGATTATTCAAGAATTCATAAACCGCTGAAATTCTAGGCGTGGTTCGTCCATCAAAGTTTTCATTTTTATCATATCGCAGTGAGCCGGTCAATCGAAGACGATCATCTAATAGCCTCTTAGAAGCCTGAATAAATCCACCGTACTCTCCAATATTGAACTCGTCTCCATTGTTATCCAGCGCAAAAAGCGTCGCTTCCGAGTTCAGGTCATATTGTCGATAGTTCATGCCGACGATTACATCCGCAAAACCAATCAGATCGCTTAGATTATAGGTACCCTCAATTGCATATAAACCTGTTTTATCCAAGAATTTGGCACCTCCTTCAGAAAGTGGCGTATCGATAATCTGGTCACGCACTGCATTAAACGCTTCGGAACCAGGTGCTGCGACATCTCGATCCGCAAAACTTCTTGCTACGGCATGACTCAATGGCTCTGTCCCCGGAATCAGTCCTGCATACGCCGCAGCGTATTCCTCGAACCATGTACCACTAGGTTTCAAGGCTTCGTTCATGGCCAGGCCTAAGGTTCCAATGGCATAAGAGTCTCCTGAATTTTCTTGTGTTGAATAAGCGCGTACATTGAAGTTTTCACCGCGCAATTCCAATTTATATTGGCTGAGTTCGAAATCCTGCAGTGAATAACGATCAATCCCTGTATAAACCGTCTGGCCGGTGCCATAGTTTACCTGAAGGATGCCTTCCAATCGATCATTGAACTTGTAATGCATCGCGCCGGAAAGTTTGACACTCCTGGCCGTATAATCCACCAGTTCTTCCTCACTAAATCCGGTACGACTGACCAGAATATCTTCTCCATTGGGTCCTAGCGACAAAAAAGTTGAAGTCTCGTCACCAAAGATATTGATGGCTTCATAACCGGGACTGGATTCCCTGGTAACAGATGCATCTAACGATCGATCTCTGAAATCACTGGCGCGCCAGTCTTCTGCATCCAGAAAGGTCCCGTTCAATTTAAAAGCAAATTTCTCCCCTATTTTACCTGCGTATCGCAGAGAAGTCTCTATAAAAGGGCTGGGATCTTCATCAGTGCCATCCACATGATTGACGCCCGTTTTCACCACAGCACTTAACCCAGGGTAATCAAATGGACTCTTGCTATTCATAAGGATAATCCCATTGATCGCATTGGGACCATAAAGCGCTGAAGCAGCACCTGGCAATAACTCCACACTCTCAAGGTCCAATTCGGAGATACCGACAATGTTTCCTACGGCAAAATTTAGTCCGGGGGCCTGATTGTCCATACCATCTACCAGTTGGACCAATCGCGTATTCCCATTCGCATTAAATCCGCGTAAGGCAAGTGAACGAAAAGTAAAACTCTGGGTACTCATGTCCACATTTTTCTGGTTGACCAGTGCTCCATAAAAGTCCTGCGTGGGTGCTTGCTGAATATCCAGGATATTCATTTTCTCAATAGCGACTGGAGATTCCAGTATACTTTCCTCCACTCTGGAAGCTGACACCACAATTTCCTGAGCCAGCAAAATATCTTCCTCAAGGATGACATCTATCGATCCGGTAACTGCCGTATTGATGTCCACTTCTTTGGTTTCAAATCCTACCATGGAAATCACCAGCGTGATGGGTAATGGTTGATCAACTGACAGGGCAAAAGATCCTTCCACATCAGTCGTTGTTCCAATCAACTGATTCTTCAATTTGATATTAACGCCTATCAGCGGTTGCCCCCGATCATCGGAGACCTTACCTTTCAATTGATTAGTTTGTGCATGCATTGTGATAGCAAAACACAACAGGCAGAGACCTGTAAACAATGTTTTCATATAGTTTGGGTTTGTGTTTCAAACCCGAAATATGAAGCCTCAAATCAGTCAAATAGAGGATTTTCAAGTTGAAGCCGCCTTATTTCTGCCGGAAGCGGCTCAGGTATTATTTGAATTTTTTGCTACTTCTTGTCTACCCTGTGATTCTCATTGATCAATGATCCTGACATTTAGCTTACATTGAATATTGCCCACAACAATAAGACATTGATGTAAGCCAAAAACAAGATAAAAAACCCTGCCGTCATACCCATAGATTTCAATAAGCAGATGAACCAATGTCCAGTTCCTAACCGCCGAAACGAGATGACCAAATGTAAGATGAGCCATACAAACACACTGATCATGGAAATCGGGAAAAGCCACCTGTTAAGGTTTGGAAATTGATCCGAAAGCATCCAGGAAGTGATATTGGTCACCCCCGCCACAACAAGAAATAATAGAAGAAAAAAGGTCATGAAATGAAAGGCATGTACCGTATGGAAGACCAGCCTTTCACCACGTTTTAATTCTATCAGCCAGATCAACAAAGCCATGAAAGGAATCATGATGAATATCAGAGCCGGTTGATGAAAGGATATGAACGCATCAAGTTTTATTTCATAGATCAATTCTGAAAGACCCGATTCGGCCATGCCTGATTCAATCCACTCCTTATGCCTGCCTTCATTAGCAACGAAGCCCTTGTATCTAAAATTCAGTAATTGAATCCTTCCCGAATTAATAAGCGGTTGCAGGAGAAAGAACAAGAAATTGACGGAGAAATACAGCGTTGTAGGGGCAGTGAATTGAGATTGACCTTCGTACAGATAAGCTTTGGTCAGTTTTCCAGGATAAAAGAGCAAGAGTTTAAGCGTTCCCCAAAGTCTGCGATCCAACCCAAACATACTGGAAGCATTGTCTTTAACAAATGACTTGAAAGTGATATTGGAGGACTTATCTTGTTTTTCAGGTTCCATTTTCGAAGGAATACCGCAGTTGGATTGGCATGTTCGAAATTAGTCGATTTATTAAAACCCTGCTTTGTCAAGGGTTATAAAAAGATAGACGCACCTGCCGGCAAGGCATGGCTTCGACAGGCTCAGTGTGACTATCTCTTTCTGAATGACAAAGTAGACGGATAGTTTATACCAATCAATAGTCTGCCCAACGTTTGAAATCTGTGGCTTTTTCTTTGCTTATGATAATCGGTGTAGGTGGCTCTGGTTTGGCACTGAGCAATAGCCTGCCGGTGAAGTATGGTTCAATCTCTGCGATGGCCGTACGAGCAACCAGAAACTGTCGATTGGCCCGATAGAACTGGGCAGGATTCAATTGTTTTTCTAACTCATCCAAAAAGAATTCTACCACGAATTCCGTATTGTCTTTTCGTTTTAAAAACACACCCCGCTCCTTGATGTACAGATAGGCCACTTCACTCACATCAATGAGCAGCATTTTTTGTTTGAAGTTCACCAAAAAACTGGAGCGGTAATTTTCTTTTTTAAACTCACTGGTCAATTTCATCAATTGGCTCATGTAAGTTTCCCGGGTGAATTGTTCACTTTGCGCCAGGTACCGATCCATGGCCACGTTCAACTCCTTGGGATCAACTGGTTTCAACAAATAATCAAGGCTATTGACTTTGAAAGCCTTGAGCGCATACTCGTCGTAGGCCGTTGTGAATATTACCGGACAATTGATCACCACTTGATTGAAAATCTCAAAACTCAGTCCGTCAGCTAATTGGATGTCCATGAAAATCAGCTCGACCTGTGGTTGATCATGCAGCCACGCCACCGCCTCGCTTACTCTATTGTGGGTACACTCGATCTGAAAATCAAAACGATCCAACTTACGCAGTTCTTTGGTCAGTCGCTTTACCGCAACTTCCTCGTCTTCAATGATTGCAATTCGTATAGGAATGGCCATTACACAGGTTTTAAGGGGAGTTTAATCACAAACAAATCCGCTTCCACACCAAAAGATATGGGTTTCAATAACAATGAAAAACGTTTCTGCAAATTCTTAAGCCCTACTCCTTCGCCTGCAACTTCAAAGGCCTTTGGATTGACCTTGTTGCTGATCACTAATTCATCGTCTCGTGCCTCAATCGTGACCACTAATTGTTCCTTGGGTGTGGCAATGTTATGTTTCACTGCATTCTCCACCAGCAGTTGTAAGGACAATGGAGGAATCCAATAATTTTTTATCTCCTCTGGAATAGACACCACCATATCGACCGCACTATTAAAGCGCATTTTGATCAAATGCCAATAATCCTCCAGGAAGATCAGTTCATCTTCCAAAGAAATGAAATCACGTTGACTGCTTTGCAAGACAACCCGGTAAAGGTTGGAAAAGGAGCGAACAAATTCCGTGGCTTTTTCCTGATCCTCCTCGATCAGGTCCAGTAGAGAATTCAGGCTATTGAACAGAAAATGTGGATTGATCTGTTGCTTCATGGCCTCCAGTTGCGAGGTAAGGTTCTCAGCCTGTAAAGACAGGTTCTGCACGCGCAGCGCTTCTCGTTGCTTGATGGCGTTGAGGGCTTGTTGAATAAAGGTGAATACCACTGATGCGACAATCATTCGGAGAACAACCAGTCCAAGAGGAATCTGTGGCAAGTTCTTCCAGATGATCGGTTGTAACATGACATTTACTGAAAGGAAAATGATGATGGATCCGGAATTGATCACCGCCCAAAGCGCAGTTTGACTTAATCGCGCAAATAAAGGAATTGATTTGAGCCGTTCCCCCATTACATTGCCGTACCATAGAAAAACAAGAAAAAAAGTCCCAACCAGATACTGGGAAATCACAGATGACCATGGTAATGGGCCCTCTATGTGAGTCTGATTGATCAATCCCAGTGCAGGAATCAACAGAGCGAGGATTACAGGTAGGTACTTCTCAATATTGCGCATGCGAGTTCAATATTAAATTTTTGGCTACAAATCAGAAACTGCAATCTGGTTGAAGGTGCATTTATCGCATTTAAAACCTGAAATAGCTTACTAAAGCAGTCCAATCAGGTCAATTGCCGATACTGTCTGCGAAAGTTTGGTGGAGAATGTCTCTTGAATTTGCGGAACTGCTGATAGAAAAACGGCAAACTCTCATAGCCACACTGATATCCAATTTCGGCCACTTGCAGATCGGTTTCAAGCAGTAGCCTACTGGCAACATTGCACCGGTATTCATTGAGAAAAACGAAAAAGGGCCGGTCCATAACCTTACTAAAAACCGGGAAAAGAATTGTTCGGTCATGTGAAGGTGTGATGCCACTTTTGATAAGGTCACTTTTGTCCGGTAATTCTGCTTCACAAATTGCTGGATGGCCTGGATACGATCGTTGGTTGATGTGCTAAAATCCCTCGATCTTCGCAATATGCTCGATCTTGTCTTTTATGGCCTGTGTCGACTTAAAATGTAATCCCCGTTGCGCATCTTGTTGGAGTTTCCTGATACACGAAAATTCAGGAACCTGCTGAAACAGATCATTGTGCCACTGAATCACAAATGCATGCGCCGGCTCTGTGTTCGATTCATCATTGATCCAACAATGTGGAAGATTTAGCCCTGAAATCAGAAATGTGATTACCGACATATCTGATCCCATGACTGCTGATGATATAGGTGAGTTCAAATTCAGGGTGAAAATGCCATGGGGCATCAAATCGCTCTCCTCCGGTCTTGAAAGCCGTTACGGAACTCCCCTCTTCAAAACTTACCTTCTCGTACTTTGCCTTCATACCTTTAGTCGGATAACAGTTTACCTTCGAATCAGCCGCACGTTCAGTTCATCAAAACCTACCTTCCGGGAAATATCCCCTAACCCTTCATGATTCTCCTGATAATCTAAAATTTCAATGGATTTTACCTTATTCGCTAATTGGGTCAGCATCAATCGGATGACTTGACGCGCATGGGTTGCTCCTAAACATTTGTGATGACCAAAACCAAACCCAACATGTGGATTTTGCCTTCGATCCAGCTGTACTTCATCCGGATGATCGAATACAGACTCGTCACGATTGGCTGCTGCCCAACACAAGGAGATTTTCTGATCTTGCTGAATGGCATGTTCACAAACCGTCGTTTGCTTCGTGCTGATGCGGCCAAGGTGCGTCAATGGAGCAAAATAGCGCACGAGCTCTTCTACCGCTAAAGCTGCCATTCTAGGTGATTGGTGCAGTTGTTCGAGGTGTTGGGGATTTTCTGCGAGGTAAGCGAACGTATTGGTGATCACATTGATCACCGTGTCTCTCCCTCCGGCAAAAGTGAGGTTCGAAATGCCATGAACTTCTTCTCGAGTCAGTTTCCGCCCATCTACCTCGGCAGCCAGAAGCTGAGAATAAATATCCTTACCGGGAGTTTTTATGGCCTGATCAATTTGCCGGGCTATGTAATCGTCCAATACCGCGGATTTATCTTTATCCAGGGAAGTAGCTTCACTTCTGAATACGTGGGTTCCCCAGGATATCCAGGTGGTTGCTTCCTCACATGGAACATTGAGCAGTAAAGTCAACGCGTGCGACTGAAGTTTCAGTGCAAAATCCGAAACCACTTCCAAACGATCCATTTGAAGCACTTCATCCAATAATTCATCGATCATTTTCTCCAATACTTCCTGATAAGCTTTATCCAAAGGACGTTTAAACCACACATCCAACAGCTTGCGAAAAGCAGCGTGAACCGGAGGATCTGTTTCTACCGGAATTTGTCTTACCTCCCGAATATCTTCCTCAGAGGGCACTACAATGCGACCAGGGATAGCCGTACCGGAACTGAATGTTTCCCAATTTTTAGCACATGCCCGAAGGTCATCCATCCGCAGCACCATATGCACGGACTCCCCATGGTCAGTCATTTGAAGTACGCCATCTGTTGTTCGGGCTGTCTTAAAAGGATCGGGAAATTCACTCGCTTTCATGCCTGTGTTCGGTTAAAGTAACCTCAAATTACTGGACAAACCCTTGAATATTCATCTGCTATTTTACCCAATTTATACTTTATTCTATCATATAAACGATAAGTAACATCCGTATGACTTACATAATACATAACAGAGACATGAACCCACAAGTCTGCATCTTAGGAGAACAATCCGAATGGAATGAATATGGAGAGAAAATGGTAAAACAAAGTGGTGCCTATGCGGCTGTTGGCATACAGACGCCATTGAGCAATTGGCGCTTTCCAATCAACAGGTTGATAAAAACTCGATGTAGATCCATTATCAAAAACTCATCAGGATTAGGCAAACCCACGAGGCTTTGCAGATAGGCACCTATCACCTCCTCTTCAAGGATCAATCAGCAGTGTTAACCTTTGAGAGATCCTTTTGGAACAGAGTCGATTCAAGTGATCATCAATACTACTGAAACCGCTATTTCAATCCAACGAGTGGACATAGGAACGATCATGTATCAGGAAAATGTGACATTGATCGATCAGTTTTTAACGCTTGATCCTTACGGTATTTACATTTCCAATAAGCGCCAATAAAATCTAATCATTCTCCCCTGACTACTTCCATCATTTTATGGAAGATCTCATTGTTTTCATATATGCCATTGAACTTCTCGCTGCCTTTGCCAAAGGCGAATACAGGGATCAGCGTAGCGGTGTGGCCTCCCGTTGAGAATTTATAATCGATCTCGACATAACCTTCTCCACCGGCAAGGGCCAGGCCTCCGGTTTCGTGATCGGCAGTTACGATCACCAGGGTATTTTCATTCTTTTCAGCAAAATTCAACGCCATTTCCAACACCTCATTGAAGTCCAGCAATTCCGTCACCACATAGTCCAGCTCATTCGCATGCCCACCCCAATCGATTTGCGAACCTTCAACCATCAGGAAAAATGGATTTTCTTTTTTCTCCATGTATCGCAGTGCATTTCGGGTAGCATTTTCAAGAAACTCTCCCCTGCCATCCAACATTCGAGGCATCGCATCAGCAGCCATCAGGTTCAAATATTTACGATTAGGTGACACCCTTCTGAATCTGGCCAAAGTATCCGTATTGACCTCATAACCTTGTTTCCTCATTTTTTCTATCAGGTCCTGGCCATCTTCCCGGGCATTGAAATGATTCAGGCCTCCACCTGCGATGTAGTCCACATTTGCATCTGATAAGTGTAGGGCAATTTCCTCATACATCCTTCTGGCAGGTACGTGGGCATAAAAAGAAGCAGGTGTCGCATGAGTGATGGTAGAAGTCGCCACCACACCTGTCGTATAGCCTTGTTCTCTGTAGTATTCCAAAATGGTCGGTTGACTGACCGTATCTGCATCTACTCCAATGGCACCATTATAGGATTTGACACCACTTGCAAAAGCCGTCGCTCCTGCCGCCGAATCGGTTACTTTCTGCCTGGCAGATTGCGTTTTGATAAACCCATAGGATTGAAATCGCTCAAAATTCAAAGGTTCCTCTGCATGGTACATCGCTGCGGAAATCTGGGAAAGTCCCATTCCATCACCAATGAGTAAAATAATGTTTGGGGTATCCTGGGCTAAACCAATTTTGGCCACAAGAAAGGCAAGGATCAACGTGCAAACTCTCATGTGGCCAAAATAAAGGTGCCCAAGTCGGAAAACCTAAGTCATGATGTTATGAAGGGTTTAATTCTTCATTTTATTCACTCCTCAAAATCGTCGCAGGGTTTACTTTGATGGCTTTCAACACCTGACCTGTTACGGTTAAAGCCAACGTTACAACAATCATAAAAAGTGCCACTATAAATGGTGCAGCAGATACGGGCTTAGGTTCACTAAAAACGTCCTTGATCAATTCCAAAATACCCATGGCCCCAATGGGAGCACCTATGGCAAAAGAGATCAATATGACCCAGGAGTACTGCTTGCTGGCAATGGATGCGATGGCTTTAGGTGCCGCGCCAAGTACTTTGCGAACACTGAACTCCTTCAATTTGGCCTGAATATGAAAAGAGATTAATCCATAGAGCCCCAGACATGCTAGAATGATAGCTACCGTTGAAAGCACGATTACGATAGAAATGTTTGCATCTGTTTCCTGATAAAAATCATCGAAAACATCTGTTTGAAACTGTCTTCGGTACATATCATTAGGGTTGACTTCCTTCCAGAGGGCCATAAGCTGACTATCAATATCCAGGAGTTTACCTTCGGCTACCTTCATTGAAAAGTACCTGACATCTGCGGGTTCTCTAAGTCCGCGAATCATGACTGGATCTAGCGCATTAAAGAAATCACTGTGGTAGAAGTCTTCCAACACTCCTACTACCGTGAGTTTTGTCCCATCATGTACGACCGACTGGCCGATAGGCTGTTGCCAATTCATTCGCTTCACAAAGGTCGCATTGACCATTATCCCCGATTGCTGATCTTGTTCCCGATCGGTAAGAAACCGTCCTGACTTGAGTTTGAATCCCATCACTTCTGAATAACCCTCGGTTACTTCATATACACGAATGGAAAATTGATGATCGAGGTAATCAAATGACTGCTTCGGGTTAGCCCAACCAACCTGGCCAGTAGAACCTGAAAGAGCTCTAACATCCTCATGATGAATAAAGTCATTTCTTAATCGCTCAAAAGTGGCCTGATCTCTCACACTCACGAACAGGATGTTTTCTGGGTTATACCCCCATGCCTTGTTTTTCAGATGAATGCTCTGATCCGTGAATACGAAGCAGGCGACGATGGTCGCGAAGGCCATGAAAAACTGGAATCCCAGCAAGATCTTTGAAAAGAGATTCTTCCCTTTCAACTTATTGGTTCCTCGAAGAATACTTATCGGCTCAAACCTCGACACATAAATCGCAGGATAAGCTCCGGAAACCAACCCAACAACAACCAGCAAAGTGACATAGAAAGTGACCATGTCCTGCCAGTCATGCGCCCTGAATTGAATATCGAGCTCAGGAATAAGCATATCAAATCCAGGTGTGAATAAGAAATATGAGATCAGGGTACCAACTGCCAATGCAAACATGGTTTGGATCAGGTTTTCAACAAGAAACTGATAGATGATCTGTTTTCTGACACCTCCCATAACTTTACGCAATCCAATTTCCTTTAGTCTTTTCGACACCCCTGTAATAGAAATATTCATGAAGTTGAAACAAGCCATAGATAACAGAAACAAGGCAATGATGGATAATGCAACCTTACCCGCAGGATGTGATGAAGGAATAACGGAAGAATAAATCTCATACCCTTTCATAGGAATGTCGGTCAGCCCCATTGGTATAAAACTCAAGATTTCCCATTCCGGATCGGAGCCATTATAGGCCTCTCTGTAGCTATCAAATGAAGCAGAAATACTGCGAATGTCCTGCCCCTCCCGCATCATGATGAAAGTGGCATCAATCAACGAACCCAGGGCATGCTTCCTTTCACGAAAACCCAGGTCGTATATTTCATTGAATGGCAAGTGAATCCCTAGCCGCAATCCGGCATTATAGGGATAGTCCTGCAGTACCGCTCCGACGGTATATCGTTTGATTCGATTGTTCCCAAATTTGATTTCCAGATCTTTCCCAATTGCAGAAACATCTCCAAAATATTTTCTAGCTACATCGTAACTTAAAACGATCTGATCATTGTTCTTGAGGGCATTGACATCCCCATCTTGCAAGGCAAAGTCGAAAATATCCAGATAAGCATCATCGACAAAGGCCATGAGTTCATCAAGGACCTTGTCCTTGTACCTCACATTACCTCGAACGTACTCTATTCGCGTGAACGCCTCAACAGAGGGATGATCTTTCAACAAGTCCGGCCCTAATGTAACCGGAGAATCGCCCCATATTCGATCCTCGCCTTCATCATCCACCTCGTTGACAATTTGATAGATCCGATCTTTGTGGGTGTGAAATTGATCAAAATTCAGCTGTAGATCCACAAAAATGTAAGTAGTGAGACCAACACCAATGGCAATGGCTAATCCGAATATATTGATGGCGGAGATCAATACATTGCGTTGAATGCTCCTGAAACCAAGTTTCAGGTAATTTCTAAAGAGTCCTAATTGATTCATTTTATTTGAGTTTGACCTTTGTATGTTGGACCATCGAAAGAAGCGGAACACATCCCAGCCGAATTTCCTTCGGGCGCTTTTCAAGCCTTCCGTTTCTACTCTCCGGTCAAATAATTCGTAGATATCCCCTTCAATCTCTTCAAGAAATTGGGGCTTACAGTACCACTGCAAAAACCTCACGGCCCATTTGGGTGGTTCCGGCAGGCTCATGAGGAGAAGTTGAAACGGAGATCGGGAATGCTCTGATACAATGAACTCCTGACTGACATGGAGGTGTCCAGGGCGCCTTTGCCTTCTTTGGTCAGATTGAACAATCGCTTGCGACGACCACCCCGTTCATTGGTGGCCCCTCCCATTCTGGAGCTGAGAAATTTCTTCTCTTCCAACCGACGTAGCACCGCATGAACGGCACTCACATTCAGGTCTCGACCCGTCCGCTCCTTGATCTCATCCATGATGGCAACTCCGTAGGCTTCATCATAAAGTGAGCCCACCGTGAGTAGTACCAATTCTTCTAATTCTCCCAAATGAATTCCTTTCATCTGCTCAATTGATTTGTTGTAGAAAACGTGAAACTAATCAGATTAGTTGTATAAAAAGTGAAACAAATAAGAAAAGTTCAGTTTTTAAGCCTAATAAAACCCTTTCCACAAAAAAATCAATTGTATTCAAAGGAAATCACAAAAGAGATACCCTTGTCGGGTGCCCAAAATGTGGATGACATCATGTCGATTTCACTTAATCAAATCGACATGATGATGCAATTAGCAATCAAAAATCCTTAAAACGATTAAAGAAACGTTCCAGCAACCTAAGGTCATGCGTAATGACTTTCGCAGCACCGGTGATCTCATGACGGAATTCGATGGGTTCATTATGAGAAGTAACCAACTTATTGGGTAAACTGACATCCAGTAAATAGGCTTGCTGATCTCCGGAGATGGTCGGAGGTGCAGTTACTTTTCCGGATAGCACGCCATATTCCGCTTTGGGGTAAGATGATAAAGACGAAGAAAAATGGTTGGCCATTGCAGGAAGGCCAGCTGATAATGATAACATCGATGTACTACAGACCCATTTCAATTGGTGCAAAAATTTCTGCTTTCGCTTTACTGAGATAAAAAAAAGCTTGATCTGGGTGTTCTTTTGCCTTGTACAATAATTGCTCAATACATGTATCGTCTTTTCATTAAATCTTGTCCCAGAACAAAAAAAGCAAGATCAAAGACAAAGTGATCGCTGAGTATTTCATACGGTTCTTAATGTGCAAGTAGCTTAATAGTTGATACTAAGTGTTTTGTCTTGTAAAGGTTGAAGGGTACCAAGGTAAGCGGTCTCGAAAAACCTGCCTTTACAAACCATCAAAACCATTAGGAAATCCGGATCATCGTTGTGTAAGAACCCGGGACCTGGAAAAAAAATAAAGGCCTGAACCTCAGAAGGTCAGGCCAAACTTTGTGGTGTTCTTAGACGATCAAAAAGAAGCTTAATGAACGCTTAAAATAACTTTTTGATCGTCTTGTCGGTGTAACAGGATCTTGTTTAATCGGAAAGATTACCTTGATTGCTTTCCCATCTTGCAAAGAGATACATAGCAACCATGACACCTAAAACAATAAAAATCCCCATAACAATGCTTAATATTTAAGTAATACCAAATTAGGGTTCACGTAAAGTGAACAGCAAGCTCTAGACTTAAAATTAGAAACATTACAAAGTAAATTTCAAGAGTTGCCCCCCATTTGTCGCCCAAAAAATCAAAAAAATTTTGAACTGGAAAAAAGAGGAATTGAACGGGGAAAAGAGGAACTTTTATCAGTAATTAAATCAATTTCTAAGCTTGATCTCCATTGGCATTGATCCTCTGGGGTTTAATGTAATCAAAGGGTTAATTTCCACTTTTTGCTTCAGGCTTTGAAAGTCAAAACGTTCCAAAAAATGTTTCAGTACCAATTCCATCTCCATCAAAGCGAATTGCATGCCGATACACAATCTGGGTCCGCCACCAAACGGCAAATAACTAAATGGTAAATGCTGTTTGGACTGCTCTTCGGTAAATCTAGCCGGGTCAAACTTTTCCGGATCTGACCACCAATCCGGGTGATGATGAGTTCCATAGATATAACTCACGACAATTGACCCTTTAGGTATGCGAATACCACCCACTTCGTCCTCTTCCAATGCCTTCCTATCTGTGATCCAGGCCGGAGGATAAAGCCGCATGGCTTCCTGAATGACCTGACGAATGTATGTGGTTTGTTGCTCTCCTGTCAAACTCCGGATCTTTTCTAATTCTTCAGGATGCTTAGATAAGAGATGGAGGCACCAGCTGAGGGCGTTGGCAGAAGTCTCATGTCCGGCGACAAACATGATCAATAGCTCAAAGAGGAGCTGCTGATCGGACATACTTTCCCCTGTATCTTCGTATTTCGCATGCAAGAGCATGTCAAGCAGATCATCATGTGAGTCTTCGGATTGTCTGCGTCGCTTTACGTGCTCCATGATCCTGGCGTTCGTTTCATCCACCAGCCGGTAAGCTTTCCCCAAACGGCCGTTCAATCGATAATACCAGGTTAGGAATGGCAAACGAATGAGTCGGATCAACATGTATTGAGATGCATCCACCGATTCCCGAATTTGAGAAATATCCCGATGATCAATTTCAGTACCTAACAATGATCTGGCCACAATATGAAAAGCCATGTTCATCATTTCAGCATGCATATCCACGACCTTGCTCCCTTGACCGAACGCTATCATACTGTCAAGGTGTTCATGAATGGTCTGATCCATCAGCGACTTTAAGTTCTCGATCTTCTGTTTATGGAATCCCGGTTGGATCAGCCTGCGTTGCTGCAACCACTCCTCTCCTTCCAGGGTCAACAAGCCTCGGCCCAGAAAAGCAGCCAGGTGTTTGGTCTGGATGTCCGACTTCTCATAGTTCCGATGATTTTTCTGGAGTACATGGCGGATGATCTCAGGCCTGGAGGTTAATATCCCAAGATTGCCGTCTGCCATATAGACGCCATAAGGATTTCCATACTCCTTGAGGTTTTGGTCAAAGACCGGTACAGGGTTTTTCATGACACGTGGTAATCGGGAAAGAATCACGTGTTTGGGAATAGTTTTGAAGCCGAGATCGCTCATTACCAGTCAAATTTATTGTGTAGAGGACAAGAACACCCGAACAAAAAGGGTAATTTTTGTATTCCTAGGTGTATCACATTTGAAGAAAACCTTGGTTAATAAAGAAGTTACTTATTCGCTTGAAGGTATTTCTTCCGTTCTCTTTTACTCATTTCCTGCAAGATCAATTCCTCAGATCGAGCAACAATGTAGTATTTCTGCGGCATCAACACAGTTTGACCTTTATTTGTCGCAAATTCAGGAGAAATGAATTCATTTGCCGAGGATTGTTGGTCATAATCGAAACCGACCAGAAAATAAGCCATGAAATGGAGGGCTCCCCGGGTTTCTCCATCCCTGATCGTACCTAATGCTGTATTGACTTCCACCTTATCCCCTACCTTCGGAAAGACACCATTTCTGGCAAACCCCTGATACCCGGCGAGCGTACCATCATTATGTTCGATCATGATGCTATTCCGGTTACGTTGAAAATGGCTCGTAGTATCAACACCAAACTCCTTCACAACTTCAACAACCAGGCCTCTTCTGGCTGCAAAGACCGTATCTGCTTGCTTTGATTCGAATTGATAGGCTTTCCATTTTCGAGGAAGCGCTTTGCCCATAAACATCAGTGACGCAAGAGCAAAATGATCAGCTTGATGTCCTCATGGAAGGAAAATATCATTCACTATTCCGATCTTCCCCCTATGAGAAGCGGGACATTGCCAGGGAGCTACTATCCTCCATCCTTATTGATTCAAGAGTTGTTGATATAATCAGGCTGAATTGATGGTCTTGGTTGCCTTTGCTCTTGATCATCTTGGAAAAAAAAGCTCTCCTAAAAGGAGAGCTCTTTGAATTTACTACTTAGTTTGTGATTTAGTTTCTTAATCATTTGCAGCTACAGAAGTAGATCCTGCATTAGTTAACTCGGCATAGTAGCTGATCAATTGTACCAATTCAGCTTCATTTTTGAGTTTGATTTTATTTTTCTTCATGTAAATCTCAACCTTACTGTGATCGAGTGCAGACAATACCTTTTTCTTATTCATACCAACTGACTTGGTCTCATCTCCTACTTGCAGGTAATAATTGAAACGAGGCGCAAATGTCTCGATGTTCACTACCCCTCTCGCAGGATCATTGAATTCCTTTTTGTTGATAGTTGCAACAAAATCCTTGAATAGCACAATGTTTTCATCCTCGTACACCACCAGGCTAAAAGACTTGGGCTTCTTAGGGTTTAAACCTTTCATGAATTTGATGGTAGAGGAAGCAAATTTTGCCGGATAATGCTCACTGGGTGTGTAATCAGTTACTTCGATGACATCATAATAACCCGCATCCATTTCTGACTTTACATCTTTATGAATGAATTCAAATTCTTTGGAATGACCATTGTAGTTGATCAGGTATTCAACTGTTTCACCTTTCTTTAGGTTAGTGGCCTTAGCTGTTGCAAATTCCTGAAATAGATAAGGGTTCTTTTGTTTACCCTCATAGCGGCTATCATCAATAGCCGTCTGACCCATGACGATGCTTTTTTGTGCAAATGAAAAAGTGGCTACGCACAGGGCAATACAATAAATAACGAACGATTTCATAGTTCTTCTCTTTGAGTTTTTGACTTTGTTTTTTTGACCTTTTGAGTACTAATACTAACGTACTAATGACTCCCTTCGGATGTCCAGGATGCATAATCCGTGCCGAAATGGACTTTTACACGACTCAATCGGGATATTTAACAGATCGAACGGTCATTGTCTTGGATGTTAGAAGTTTCAGTCAATTTCATTAACGTACGATTCCGTACAAATGATGCATATAAACGTGTTATTTCGAACACTTTCAGCCAAAAAGCTCCATATAGAATGAAAGCCCGAAAAGGGATATTAAGGAACCGAATCGGGAAAACATTAACTCAATCGGATGATCACTGGTTTCAAACGGACGTAGGTCAAGGTGAAGGATACTGCATATTTTTGCGCCTGTGAATGATTTAAACTTCAAATCCGGATTCATCTCTATCCTGGGCAAACCCAATGTGGGCAAATCCACCTTGATGAATGCATTGACCGGCGAGCGCCTATCGATCATTACTTCTAAAGCCCAGACTACCCGTCATCGAATCTTTGGCATCATGTCAGGTGAGGACTACCAGATGGTTTACAGTGACACGCCAGGAGTGATCGATCCTCAATACAAGTTGCAGGAAAGCATGATGCGCTTCGTACGGGCTTCTCTGGAGGATGCAGACATTGTCTTGTTTGTTGTGGAGCTTGGTGAGAAATATGATTCAACGGATTTTGTACAACAAGTATTATCCGGTCCTTTCAAGACCATTCTTGTACTCAACAAAATTGACCTGGCTCAGGGCACCCAATTGCAGGATAAGATCACCTACTGGCAAGAAATTCTACCTGACGTAGAAATTGTCCCCGTATCTGCACTGGACAAAACCAACCTGGATTTACTCTTTGACAAAATCAAAACTCATCTACCTGTACATCCACCCTTTTTCCCACTGGACGCACTCACAGATAAACCTGAAAAATTCTTTGCCTCCGAGATCATCCGTGAAAAAATCTTCCTGACCTATAAGAAGGAAGTACCTTATAGCTGTGAGGTCGTGATCACAGAATTTAAAGAAGAAGAAAAGATCATTCGGATGCGTGCTGAGATCTTTGTGGAACGCGACAGCCAAAAAGGCATCATCATTGGCCATAAAGGACAAAGTCTGAAAAAAGTAGGCATTGAGTCAAGAAAAGACATGGAATCGTTCTTTCAAAAACAAGTCCATCTGGAGACGTACGTGAAGGTTGAAAAAGACTGGCGAAAGAAAGACAAGCAGTTAAAAAAATTCGGGTACTGATCAATAGACCAGGAATTCCGGAGTATCGGCCTGAAGGACGGGCAACTGTCTGGAAACTAAAATACAATCAGAATCAATGAGGCCCTGGTTAATCGTTTAGCTCGATGATTAGTGAACATCTATCCCACCATTCAATGCACCCGGTACTCTGGTGTAGCTGTTTGGTGAATGACCTCATCTTTGAAAGTGATAGACACATTGAAATTGGCCCTGATGGGATCGGTCACGGTTCCATCTAGTTGCAAGAAGAGATCGGACCCTATCTCACCAAAAAAGGCAGGGTAGGAATTTTGCTCAGCGATGAAATCATTCAGGGAGGCTGATTCGAAATTCCTTACCCGAAAGATATGGTTCACAGTATCTCCTGCCTGAAATTCCAAACCAAGAAAAGTAAAGGCATCCTCAGCCACGATGGCTATTTCATCAATCTGTTGCTCGAAAATCACATTTGGAGCTGGGGAACAGGCATAGGCTCCTGAAATCAGGCTAAAAGACCAGTTGTTGGCCACTGGAATGTAATTTAGATCTTCAACATAGATCCGGAGCGCGGCATCGGTATGCAATAAAGTCGCGGTACCTGTATGTTCACGATGACCATTAATATCACTGAAGTAAACAAATTCAGAATCGATCGCGGTGATCTCAGCATTCACCGGATCATCATCATCTTTACAATTGATGATACAGCTCATTGGGAACTGCGTCAAAACAAACAAAAATGTGATTTTATAGAGCTGTTTCATGGTTCAAATCAACATTATTCCTCTTTTTAAAGCAAATCATTTCTAGCTCCTGTTGATGACTATATCAGATACATTACAAATGTGCTTCATCATCATGTCAGACAACAAGGGCTAGAAAATAGAAATATCAGGTGTTTGCGTGACAAGCGTCACTTCGTCTTCAAAGGTGACAACCACACGAAAATTGGTTTCCAGCGTTTCTCCCGGGGCTTCATTCCATTGGAAAACCATTTCTCCAAAATCCGCAATTGGCAAATATCTGGCAGTTTCAGGCTCGCTGAAGTTCAAAACAGGTGATCCCTCCTCACTGGCAATATTGAACAAATGGCTAACCGTATCTCCTACGGCATATACGTCTCCGGCAAAGACGAATGCCGATGAGACGATCATATCAACCCGCGTCACCAATGGATATTCAGGAAAAGGTGGATCACAGGCCATCGCAAATGAACTCAAGGAGAGATTCCTTTCAGGTTCATGAGTGGCAAAGGTTACCTCGTCGATATATACCCTGATGGCGCTTTCCTGCCAGGGAATAGGTCTTAACAATCGCCATTGATTGAATTGTTCATTAAAGAAGGTGCCTATCTCTGAAAGCAGCAATGATGGTCTTCCTAATCGTTGAGGGAATGGGCCGCATTCCACTAAACAACTCGTAGGAACGTGCAATAATGAAATTATTAATAAAGCTAGTATTTTTTTCATTACAGTTGTTCTACAGTAAAACCAAGTAGCAATGAATTATCGTCAATAAACCCTATAAACAGGGGTCTGAGTTTGGTGTGTTGTTCCGTCTGCCAATTCAATGGCCACACTGAAACTGGATTCCAGCGTATCGGTAGGTGCATCTCTCAATCCCAAAATGATTGATGTTCCAAAATCACCAAATAAATAAGAATCCCTGTTTTGCTCCTCGATGTACCCGGCAATTGATAAGTTGCCTGAATTTCGAACCCGAAACAGATGATTGACCAGATCTCCCTCGTTTATTTGTTGATTATTGTGAATGAAGGCAGTATCTGATACAATAGAAATTTCTTCTATCAAGGGAAATTCCGGAGCTGGAGGACTGCAGGCATATGCCAATGAAGTCAATGAAAATACAGGTACGACATTAGAAAAGTATTCAATATCTTCCGGGAATACCCGAAGATAAAATTCCTCATAAGATCGTGGTGTTTCCCTGGTCCAGGTTCTGAACCCTAATTCCTCAAAATAGGTACCAAGATCTGAATCGATTCCTGCATAGCGGCCTTTATCATCAAACGTACCACATTCACCATCGTCATATTGGCAAGCAAAAGGGAAATGTAATAAGACAATGACGAAAAAAGCCAATGATTTTTTCATGACAGTTGTTTTGTAGTAAAGTTAATCAGGACTTACAGAATAAGTCAGGGCATCTTAAAAAGGAGGTCGAATGCCGAATCCAATAGCAGCGCTCCTCCATAAAGTACACCTACCAATAATCCCAGGCCGATCAAGCTCCGAGAAAAACTCACAGCGAATGATAGAATAGAATCGTACGCGAAGTACTTCGTTTTATTGTCTAAGCTTTTCATGTAAATAGCGGTTTACAATGATGAATTTCGCTTAGGACAACCAAATATCAAACCAAAACTGGCCGAAGCCCTTCCTTTCTTCGATCAACACACCGAAAGTTCGGTTAAGTGAAATTCTCACCACCGGAAAGCGGCAACAAAAATTCAGCTAGCTGTTAAAGCGAATCATTAGGTTTTGATGAACCATTTTGACATACTTCGCATTAATGGGTTCTTCCGGCCATCAATTCATCGGATGATTTCCTGTTGATGTTCGGCTAAAAATCATAGGATCAGAAAGTAGTGGTACTTTTGCGCTTTGTAATTGTAGCACCGCAAGAAGAGGAAAGAGTTGGCAAATATATTAGCAATCGTAGGTCGCCCGAATGTAGGCAAATCCACTTTATTCAATAGACTGATTGAAAAGAAGCAGGCGATCATGGACAATGAGCCCGGAGTGACCAGAGATCGGCATTACGGGATGAGTGAGTGGAATGGTAAACATTTTACGGTTATTGATACTGGAGGATACGTAGAAGGTTCCGAAGACATCTTTGAGGGTGCCATCCGAACCCAGGTGAAAGAAGCATTGCAAGAAGCGACTGCTATTCTGTTCATGGTAGATTGTCACGATGGTCTTCATGGACTCGATCAGGACTTTGCCAATGTGGTCCGGGAGGTGAATAAGCCAGTATTTCTGGTGGCCAATAAAGCCGATAATCAGGAAAAGTCTTTTGTTGCCAATGAGTTCTATGCCTTAGGACTGACGGATACCATATTTCCATTGTCCTCGATGACAGGTTCAGGCACCGGCGAACTACTGGATGAAGTCGTCAACCACATGGAAGATGAAGAGGAAATCGAAGGATCAGACCTTCCCAAGATTGCTATCCTGGGACGTCCCAACGTAGGTAAATCCTCCTTTGTGAATGCCTTACTAGGTGAAGAGAGAAGCATTGTTACAGACATTGCAGGAACCACACGAGATGCAATCAACAGTCGCTACAACCTATTTGGCAAAGATTTCTTACTGACGGACACAGCTGGTATTCGTAAGAAGGCCAAGGTCAAAGAAGACATTGAATTCTATTCAGTATTGAGGGCCATTCAGGCGCTGCAAGACAGTGATGTATCTATCATCATGATTGACGCAGAGCGTGGCTTGGAATCCCAGGACATGAACATCATCTCCCTGGCACACAAATACCGTCGGGGAGCAGTGATTTTCGTCAATAAATGGGATTTGGCAGAGCGTGAAACCAATACGGCGAAAAAGATCACCGATGAGATCAAGGAGAAACTCGGTCCCATGCAATACATCCCGATTATCTTCGGAAGTGTGTTGACAAAGCAGCGGATCTTCAAGGTGATAGAAACAGCCATCCAAGTTTACGAAAATAAGGCCAAGAAAATATCTACTTCCAAACTTAACGAGGCGATGCTCCCAGAGATTGAGCATTACCCCCCTCCTGCGGTTCGTGGCAAGTACATCAAGATCAAGTACATCACGCAATTGCCGACGAGGAACCCAACGTTTGCGTTCTTCTGTAACCATCCCAAGGATATCAAAGAGTCCTATGAGCGATTTCTGGTCAATAAGCTTCGAGAGAAGTTCGATTATCAGGGAGTGCCCTTGAAAGCAGTGTTTAGGAAGAAGTAATCTTTGTGTATTCTTTTTTGACATTTTAAATTTATATCCGTCATTCCTGTGAATACAGGAATCTCAAAATTAGACAGTAGAAATAAGAATGAGATTCCTGAACTACGCCAGGAATGACGTCAAAAAAGAATTGAACCTGCTTTGTCCACCACGTCAAAACAAGTATTCCAACGTTTCGTACCCTCGCCGGCTGTAGACTACTGCGACCAGCTCTACAATCAGCTCAACTTTGAATTCAAGATCAAAAAGAGTCGAAAAACGAAGATGGGAGACTTCCGACTGGACCATCGGACAGGGCACCAGACCATTACCATCAACAACGACCTGAACCCATACAGTTTCCTGATCACCTACCTCCACGAAGTGGCTCACTTACTCACCTTTGAGCAATACGGACGAAAAGTAGCTCCCCATGGACAGGAATGGAAGAATATGTTCAAGAAGACCCTTCAACCGGTCCTCAACGAACAGAACTTCCCCCCTGACATCTTACAGGCACTGACCCAACACTTTGCGAGCCCCAAAGCCACCAGTTGCTCTGATCCCGCACTGTATCAAATACTCAGAAAGTACGATGAAGACAAAGGCGAGATCCTTCTCAAAGAAGTACCCATCGGCGGCCTATTCGAATTCAATGGCAAAACCTACCAAAAGCTGGAAGTCCGCCGCACCCGCGCCATCTGTCAGGAATTAAAATCCAAGCGCAAGTATTTGATTGCTTTGATTGCTGGGGTGGTTGAAGAAACCTCTTAAACCTTATAGGTTAATTTTTACTATTTGTCATACTTTCTGCGGAGACGGCAAGCTGGCGACAAACTCAGCATGACCAAGTCTACACCGTCAAACGCCTCGTTATCAGCTGGTCTACTTTCATAAAGAAGGCCATGGGTGTGACTGTACGCCAGTTGCTAATTTGGAGGGTACCTCCGACGTTGAGGTACATGTCGATATTGTAGTTGCGCATTTCATCAATGACATGGTCGGTAAAATTGACCAGGGCGATCCAGCCATCTTCAACCTCCTCAAACCACTCTTCATAGTAGCAATCATCGCTTCCGTGAAAGTTCATCACATTTTCACCAACAAGGATGAATTTTGAAATGCCCATGTGTAGGAAATGCTCGATGATATTACGCTTGAATATCATGATGTCGTTATTGATGGCATCATTCCACTCCCCGATCATTTCAAGGATCACATAGCCTTCATTGTAGCTGGCGTAAAGCACTTTCATGTAGAGGGTCTCCGAACCCATAAAATCCCATCCCGGATCAATGAAGTACCCATAAATGGTCTCTGAATACAAATCATAGTTGTATTCCTTTCCATGAAATGGGCTTTGATCATCCAGGCTGGAATCGTAATAATTCAACCAGCCATGATAGGGTTCTATCGTATGCATATATGGTATTTAGTAAGGGGTAATTGGTATCAGGGACAAACTACCCAATACCAGTATCTATTCTCCTAAGGTCACGAAACGTTCCAATCGTGCTACTTCGTTCTCGTCTACGTATTTACCAATTTCGCGACGAAATTGTTCCATCGAGCTGTAAGGACGATACTCTTCAAACTCATGCGCCATCTTATCTCCTACACCAGGGATCATTTTGAATTGCTCTTCAGGGGTCGTGTTCAGATTCAGGGGTACGAATACAAATTGCTCATAATCCAACACCTGAGCCTCATCGACGTATTTTCCGATCTCTCTTCTAAACTGTTCTACTGAGGTATATGGGCGGTACTCTTCAAACTCATGAGCCATTTTATTCCCTACTCCTGGTACTAGTTTGAAATCATCTTCATCCGTCGTGTTGAGGTTCATCGGTAAGAAAACTCGACTGGCGGTGGCCTCATAATCTTCTTCACTAACCATGTCTTTTATCCATTTGGCAAAAACTGCGCCATTCAAGTGGGGTCTACCAGCAATGATCTGATCTACCTGTGCTTCATTAAGGCCAGCCACAGTCATTAATTGCTCTTTTGAAGCGAGATTCGGGTTAAGTACATCTTCGCTTCCCTCTTCAGCAGCAACTTCTTGAGTGCTCTCTTCTGTCGTTTCAGGTGCTTCAGTTGCAGCTTGTTCAGAATTTCCTCCTGATCCACATGACCAAAGTAAGCCAGCAAAAGCCAGCATCATGAATGCATATTTAATTTTCATTAGTGCGAATTATTATCAGTTAGTATATTCATTTTTGATTTGATCAGCGACATATAACCCCAACATGGCGATAGGGATCAAAAAACCCGGTGAGATCACCGGAATGGCTCCGGTGGCTACTTCTGTGATCAGGTCCCAACCTTTCAGATTGGACCTTAGCTCTATCGCAAATTCCCAATTGTTCTTGACATGCATGTAAATTCCTACAACTCCTGCGAGCATGCCGACATACATCCAAACACGAAACAAAGACAATCCGGTTCCTTTCAAGATCATGAAGTAACCTATTCCTGTAACCACCAGAAAAATGACTGGCACAAACTGCCAGAAGCTTTCAAAATGTTCAATCAACAGCAGATCGGCCAGCATGCCGAAGACCATGATCAGAAATATAAGACCTATGCGCTGTTTAGCCATAACAGCTCGCAAAGCTAGTGATGGCCAGCTGAAAAATATCACAGCCTTGAAAATCTTAACAGCCAAAAATATTAGATACCAAAAAGGGCATAAAAAAAGAGACTGCCTTTTCGGGCAGCCTCTCCTCTATATTTTGATCAAATGATCTTAGTTGAAGATGTATCTGATACCAAATTGCATTCTCCATCGAGCGCTGAATAATCCAGCGTCATCGAAGTTTCCGAAATTCGCTTCGTTAGGCTCAAAATCGTTGAAAGGCTGAAATGAGTATGTAGGGATGTTTGTTCCATCCTGGAATCCTTCGAACTCCAACAATTCAACACCTCTTTGAACTCTGTATCTCTTACCCCAGCTGCTACTGATGAAGTTAGTGAAGTTGAAGATATCCAAAGAAAGCTGAATGGTGTTTCTCTTACCGTTTCCAGTCTCCAGGTAGAAATCCTGCAAGAATTTCAAGTCAATGACATTCTCAAAAGGAGTTCTGTTTGTGTTTCTCTCTGCGTACTGTCCTCTGTTTTCACTCAAATAAGGATCATTCTCAATGAAGCTATTCAAGGCAGTCCATTGCTCAGCAGAAGACAATCCGTTAGCACCATCCACCAAAACAATTTCACTTTCGTTAGCAGGAATGTAAACCAAAGCTCTGCTTCGAGAATCTTCGTTCTGGATGTTCTGTCCACCGCCATAGATATAGCTATATGTGTTTCCAGATCGGCCTTCGTAGAACAAAGTGATTTGTGAGCCCAGGAATCCAGCATATTCCTTTCTGTAAGTCACAGAAGCAAGTACTCTATGTGCTTGAGAAAAGTCAGATCTCCATGCTTCGTTGAAGGTATTTCTTCCGTCTACTGTGTATATACCTCTCCACTGAGAAGAGTTCTGAGAAGATGTTCCATCATAGACAGAGAAAGCATCGCCATAAGAATATGAGAAGTTAGCTGCCAATCCATTTTCCATAGGCTTAGTCAAGCTGGCAGTCACATTGTATGCATAACCCTGGTCATTATTTGACGCAAGAATGATTCGTCCGTAAGTATCATCTACCTCATCTCTTCTGTTGAAGATTGGTCGATCATCCGGAGTTCCTTCCAGGAATCCAACAGGATCAGCTCTCAAATTGACGTTTTGGTAGTAAACCTGATTGATCGTTTTAGTGAACAGACCTTCAACGGTACCGATCAACCCTGTGCTTCCGATTTTTTGATCAACAGCGAGGTTAGCTTTCCATACTTGAGGAATTTTGAAGTCTTCTACAAACAGGTCGATATCACCTGAAGGAGAAACGCTATTAGGATCGATCTGAGTGATCACGTTGCCGCTAGCATCCAAGCCGTCTCCATCAGGTCCACCGCCTACTGGCTGATCGTCCCAATCTCTAAGTCTTCTTGCATCATCCGCCAATTGGAAGTCAAGCACCGTACCACGGTTCACACCATTGTTGTTGAATGCGCCACCAGGCCATACCAAAGGAATTCTTGAAGTAAAGATTCCCCATCCACCTCGAACCTGCGTTCTTTGGTCATTGTTCACATCCCAGTTGAAACCGAATCTAGGAGAGAAATAGAACTGAGACTTAATGAATTGTCCAGTTTGTGCACCACCAAGGTCATAGCCCTGTGCAGAAATCAAAGGAAGCGTCTCGTTATTGAAAGTGGTGTTAACCGGAGTATCATCAAATGATTGAATGTCTCCTCGGATACCGAATGTCAATTTCAAGTTGTCCATTGCCTGAAACTCATCCTGTACGTAGAAGCCAAACAAAGCACCACCAAATTCCACACCTGAAGCAGTACCATCACCGGTAATATTATCTCTCAAAGAGAAAGATCGGATATAATCATCCGCAGCCTCTCCTGCAATGAAGTCATCCAGGTTAGAACCTCCATCTGCATCACCAGCAGTGTTAATAGGAGTGCTTCTCTCCCATCCATAATCTCCGTAGTTGAAAGGAATGAACAGGTTGGTTACTGTATAGAATTCTGCGTTGAATCCAGCAAGGAACGTGTGCTTGCCTTTGTAATACTCAAAATTGTTAGTGATTGTGATCACATCTTGATCCAGCAAGTTGGCAGTAGAGAAAGTCTCAGAACCAAACTGGAACCCACCTCGACCATCGTCGATGAATACCGCAGGGAAAGGAATAGAAGGACCATCGTTAGAAGTATCGTAAGGATCTCTATCATCACGAACAATTGTCGCACCTACAGTCAGGTGATTTGACATGTTTGCACCGATAGTACTCTTCAATTCCAGCGCAGTGGTGTTAGTAGTGGAGTTGAAGAACTCAGAACCATTCTGGAACCTCAAACCACTGTTGCTTGAATTTCTTGCCTCCAGGTTTCTAGCCTCGGTATAGGAGTGACGAATCGAAACCTTGTGATTATCGTTCACATTCCAATCTAATTTGATCAGAAATTTATCACTATCAAGGAAAGTGGTATTGTCGGTATAAGTTCCTGGATCGTAACCTAAAGTACCCAGGTGAGAAACCAATCGGTTCACATCATCAAGAGTAGCGTTTCCATCATATCTTGAAAACTCAAAAGGCTGAGGGATTTCATCGCGCTGCAATTCAGCATTAGCGAAGAAAAACAGTTTGTTTTTAATGATTGGACCACCAACTCTAAAACCATAAGTTTGAGAAGTAAAGTCAGGAAGTCTTGTTTCTTCCAAATCTTCTCCGTCTTCCTGAGGAGTTACACCCGCCATTTTTTCATTCTGGGTATAGAAGTAAGCAGAACCTTCTACTTCATTGCTACCACTTCGAGTTACCGCAGAAACGGAACCACCAGCGAAACCTGACTGTCTTACATCAAAAGGAGCGATAGATACATTAAACTGCTCGATCGCGTCCAATGAAATAGGCGTCACACCTGTTTGCCCACCGTTTGTACCAGAACCAGCCAATCCGAAAACATCGTTACTTACTGCACCATCAATGTAGATCGCGTTGTACCGGTTGTTCTGACCACCGATAGACAAAGAAAGACCATCGTTACCTTCAGAGATTTGCGCCTGAGGAGTCAATCTTACAAAGTCGCCGATAGATCTACCTACCGTTGGTAAACCTTCGATCGTCTCTTTTCCAATGAAAGTAGAAGCTCCTGTTCTGTTACCATCAATGATTTCACCTTGGTTGGCAGATACTACGATTGCTTCCAGCTCAGTTACATTTTCTCGCAATGTCTCATTCAACTTGAATGTCTGACCCAAAGTCAAGAAAATATTGTTTCTTTCGATCGTCTCGAATCCAATGTAAGAAACTGAAACAGTGTAAGGACCTCCTACGTTCATATTAGGAAGTCGGAAATAACCATCAAGATCGGTTACGTTGCCCCACTCAGAACCGGTGGGAGTATGCGTAGCGCGCACAGTTGCGCCTGGAAGGCCTTCTCCGTTAGCATCGGTAATTCTACCTCTCATAGAGGCAGTAGTACTTCCCTGAGCGAAAACATCGCCGAGGAAAATTACCATCGCAACAGAAAATAATAGTAGAGTTTTTTTCATCGCTTTAAGTGATAGGTTTTTTTACTGCCGCAAAGCTAAACCTTCCACTGGCGAACGACTTTGCGACAAAATTAAGTTTCGCAAAAAAGACTTAACATTCCCTTAATTTAGAACGAATGCATAATTAACATTTAGGTAACAATAAATAATTCGGCGACCTGGGCTTTTTTACAAAAACGTCCGTTACGACGCAGAATCGAACAAAAACCAATTAATACGTTGTATTATCTCACCTCGTGATACAAAAGCAGTCCCGCTATTGGAGATTGTACAATTCGTCCGATTGACAAGTGCTTTTCGATCGCTACTTCACGAAGAATTCCATTGAAATGGAAAGCAATAGACCCAGTGAATTGAATTGGTGAAGAAATATCACCTGGTGCAAAGGCGTCGAAGAAAGCTCTAAAGGCATTTCTAATCAACTGATCAACATACGGGTGGGTCAAATGCGGAGCAATTAAAGCCGCTAACCGGGCCAAATGTGCATTCCCTTGTTTTGTTCGATAGATCTTTCCCAGCTCTGTGCCCAGGTCTTCAAAATGCGGTTTGAGTGCTTTCGCTAAACCTTCAGGCATCTGTCCGCGGTAATAGTCTCTGGTCAGGATCTTTCCAAGGTACGCACCACTCCCCTCATCTCCGAGAATGAACCCCAAAGAATCGATTTGCTTAGAAATGGCCTTTCCATCATAATAAACCATGCCGGAGCCTGTACCTAAAAAACCGATCCAGCCTGCCGATTTACCACATAAACCACGCGCAGCAGCTAATGCATCATTCTGTACTTCTACCTGAGCTTGCGGAAACAGTCGTTGGAAGGCATGCCTGGTATCCAGAAAATGATCCACTGTAATCAATCCGGCAGCATAGAAGTATAGGTGGTCAATGATTTGCGTATCCGTCAATTGTTGCTGCAACTCATGCAACAGATCGTCTATTGCATTGTTTTGTGGATTATAGCCGACAGTAACAAACTGGTCTACTTTGGAGTCGCCCTTTGAAAGCCGCCATTGGGTACCTGATCCGCCTGCTTCTCCGATTAATATTTGTTTTGACATCCTAATATCTATTTACTAATCTTAGGTCCATTTGAAGTGCACGAAAAAACGCCTTTAGCGCGTGATGTTAGAATATTTTCTGATTGAAAATTCAGCAAAAGTTAGAAAATTTCAGGGTGTCTGACCAAGGAAACTCTTCATACGCGCTGTGGAGATTCCCGACAAAATGCTCTCACCTGAATAATATGGAGCCCATTTTTCGAGAATGACGTTTTTTCTTGAAGTTACATTTAAGCTAAAACCCCCACTTGCTCCATTCGCTCAAAAACCTGAGCAGTATGTGGTGCGTCAGCCAATTCATCCGTCAAGTCCTGTCCTGCCCAGTGCTCATAGTGCTTTCCGTTCTTCCATAGTCGGCTGTTACTTACATCGTAGATCCGATTCTGAAAGGCCACCCAAATCTCCTCTTTATCCTGGCCATTACGCAACGCCAACTGTTGTCGTGTGTAGGTTTTCATTCGGCCAGCGTCACAATGGTAATGCCCGTACCACCACGATCCGCGTGCTCGTCTTCGGTACTCAGAATATTGTTATCGCTTCGCAGGTGATTACGGATCACATCTTTCAGAATACCATGACCTTTTCCGTGAAGGATTCTCAATTGTTTCACTCCAAGCATCAGGGCATCATCGACGATGCGGTCCACCATCGGCAGCACTTCTTCTGCCCGTTTTCCACGAACATCCAACTCAGATGAAAAGGACGTCATTTTCTGATCCCAGTTCATATTGGAGACCGTAGCTTTTTGTTGTGTTTTGGCTTGACGATTGGAAATCTTTTCCAGCTTAGTCAACGTCACAAATGACTTCAGACTACCAAAAGTCACTTCCGCTTGTTTGCCTTTGATAGAAACCACATCTCCTACCGTTCCCTGGTCCTTCAAACGTACCTTGTCCCCTGCCTGGATTGGTCCTTGCTCTACTTTTGGTGGTGGTGCCGGAACTGGCCGAGCCTGTTTCTTTGCAGGTTTTCGGGCCTTTGTTTCAATCTTCCCTGCATATTCTTCCAGCGATTGACGGGAAGCTTTGGTTCGTTCTTTATCAGCCTTGGCCTCTTTGATCTCCCGAATAGTGCGTTCAATCTGTTTGTTAGCCGCCGCAATCAATTGTACTGCTTCTTGCTTGGCATCTTTCAGGATCTTCTTACGGTCTTTGTCTAGTTGCGTTCTTAAAGCTTCGTAATCATCGCGCAGAGAAGTCAATTCTTCTTTCTCCCCTTTCAATTTTCGATTGGCTTTTTCAAACTTGGCTTTCTCAGAATCAAGTTTTCCGAGCATGCGATCGTAGTTCACCTGATCGAACCCGACGATCTTCTTGGCTTCTTTCAAAATGGCCTTGTTAAGGCCCATCTTCTGTGCGATCTCGAACGCGAAAGAGCTTCCAGGCTTGCCTTGTTCCAACTCAAACAAAGGTTCCAGCTTCTCCGAGTCATAGCGCATGGCTGCGTTTTGAAGTCCCTCCGTCTTTTCCGCAAAGTCTTTCAAATTGCCATAGTGTGTAGTGATCACCCCAAAACAGCCTGTCTTTGCGAGGTTTTGCAAAATGGACTCGGCAATGGCTGCTCCAAACTGTGGTTCCGTTCCGGTACCAAACTCATCGATCAATACCAGCGAACGTTTATCTGCGAAATCAGTAAAGTAACGCATGGCTGCCAGGTGCGAACTGTACGTACTCAGATCGTTTTCCAAGGATTGTGAATCTCCAATATCCGCGAAATAGTTTCGGAAGAATCCCATTTTGGACTCTTCGTGAACGGGAATCGGAAATCCGCATTGCACCATGTACTGCAACATCCCCACCGTTTTCAAAGACACGGATTTACCACCGGCATTAGGTCCTGAAATGACCATAACCCGTTCCTTTCTGTTCAAAGAGAGGTTAAGTGGAACCACGTTTTTGCCCTGATCCTTGTGTTTCTTCCACAACAAAGGGTGACGCCCTTCTTTGATCAGGATATCTGGTTTATCCTCCACTACGGGAACCAACCCTTCGTAATCAATCGCGAATCGAGCTTTTGCATGGACAAAATCCATTTTCACCAAGAACTCCGCACCTTTTTGAAGATCAGGCAATTGTTCCCGGATCTGATCGGCTAGTGCCGTTAATATACGAATGATTTCACGCCTTTCCCGGTATTGCAGCTCTCTTACTTCATTATTCAAGTCCAATACTTCGGTTGGCTCCATGAACACCGTCTGGCCTGTGGAAGATTCATCATGTACGAAACCACGGAGTTTTCGTTTGAATTCCGCCTTGACAGGGATCACCAAACGTCCAGAGCGGACGGTCACCGCACCATCATCCTCTGTAAACTCACTTTTCTTGGAACGTTCCAATATGGTCTGGATGGTTTTTCGTACCTGGCGCTCGGCTTTACCAATCCTGCCTCTGATCTCCGAAAGCTCTTCGGAAGCATTGTCCCTGACCTCTCCCCGTTCGTCGATTCGGGCATCAATTTCGCGAACCAACTCCATGTCAGAAATAAATCCATGGGTCAATCGGGAAAGTGTAGGGTATTCCTCATTTTGCTTTTTCAGGAATTGAGACCAGTGATAAAGTGTCTCTAAAGCACTTTTTAGCACCGAAAAGTCCGCGGCATCTAAATAGGTACCTCCAGTTTTTACCCGTTTCAGCAAAGGGAAAATATCTTCAAATTGCCCACCAGGAAGAGAAGCACCACCGGTAATGGCCTTATACATTTCCCTGGTTTGGTCCAGAAAAACCTGTAACTGGCTGAACTTCGTGACCGGTTGTGCTTTATCTACCCGATCCTGCGCCAGCTGGCTTTTGCAATATTTTTTAAGGATCGACCGAACCTGATCGATCTCCAATTTCTCTTCTAAATTTTCCGGATAGAAAAGCATTAGTCTATGTTCCTGTTTTTCGCCCGCAAGGCAAGGCTATCCACCACGGCCTGATATATGGACGTAAGTTCTTCGGGGTATTCCAAATAATAATTCATGCTGCTTCGGTAACTGGCTGAATCTATGTTCATCTCCTCGAAGAGCAGGTTTTGATAGTGATTGTAGAGAAAATGGGCAGAATCGCCTTGACGCTTCGGCACCTTATTGATCTTTGCTTCCAGCAAATGCACCTGGATCAATACATCTACCATCTCGGACTTTCCTATCAAGTCCACCGGCTTTTCAGGTTCAGCCACACATCCCATCAATAGTAGCAATCCTACCACAGGTATGACAATTCGTTTTCTCATATGTCCGATTATCCGCTTCAAATGTTAATTTTTGTTATATCGAATCCGGTACTGGAAAAAGCACGTGACTCACGGCTTATTTTCTCAAAGTACATATAATTTTGATGCGCAAAATTACCTTGATGAAGGAAATCCTCAAAAAGCTTCGCAAATACGAAATCAAGGTCCGAAAGGCCATCAACTCTCAAATGCAAGGTGATTTCCAATCCATCTTCAAGGGATCGGGTCTGGAATTTGATGACGTACGGACTTACCAGTACGGTGATGATGTACGCACAATTGACTGGAATGTTAGTGCCAAAGGCCATGGAACGTTCGTAAAAACGTTCAAAGAAGAGAAAGAACAGACCGTATTCTTCGTACTGGATGTTTCTGCCTCGCAGGAGATTGGTAAGGATGGCAACCAGAAAATAGATGTGGGTAAAGAAATTACCGCATTACTTTCTTTCTCTGCCATCAAAGAAAGCAGTCAGGTTGGGTTGTTGTGTTACTCCGATCAGCGAGAGAAATACATCAAACCTGCTAAAGGAAGTCGGCATGCCTATGAGATTTTCAATGGAATCTTCTCTTTGAAGCCTACCTCCAAGAAGACGGATTTGAATAAAGCTTTAAAATTCACACTGGACCTACTGAAAAGGAGAAGCATCGTTTTTGTCATTTCGGACTTTGTGGATGAAGATTACCTCCATTCACTCAAAGGTATGGCCCGAAAGCACGACCTGATCGTCATCCACTTGTTTGACAAGAGAGAAGCAGCATTCCCTAGCTTGGGGATTGTTCCTCTGCTTGAAAAAGAATCTGGCAGAAACATCTGGGTGAATACCTCCTCAGGACAATTCAAAAACCTGTTTGACCGAACTTACCGAACCAATACAGAAACGCTGGAGACATTCTGCCGAAGAAATGACGTGAACTACCTGTCGGTGGATACCAACGAAAGTTACGTTCCCAAATTGATCAAACTATTTAAAGGAAGAAATAGAAAAAATGCACAACGTGTCCGTTAATCGATTGTTCGTATGGCTTTTCCTAATCGTCGGCCTGGGACAGTTTCAGGTTCATGGGCAGGAAATCAAGATCCGAACCGGGTTTGTGGAAGACAGCCTGGGCATCGGTGAGCCCGTTCAGTTTTGGCTGAGCGCCAGCTATCCTGCAGAAATAGAGGTCATATTGCCAGATAGCGCTTACGACTTCTCCCCTTTCGAGATCGTTGAACGGGAATTTACCCCCACACGAGCCGAAGGTGACATGGCTCTCGATAGCGCGGTGTATACCTTACAATCTTTCGAAATTGATTTGGTGCAATATCTCTCCGTAGATGCCTACGTGTTGAATGGTTCGGATTCAACGGTGATCTCTTCTAACCTTGATTCGATCTATTTTAAAGAATTAGTGGCGACAGTGAATGACACCACTCAATTGAAAACCAATCTCGCCTACAGGGAGGTTGATGGGGTATTCAACTATCCACTTTGGTCATTCATCGCATTGGGAATATTTGTCCTGATGATTCTGACGTTAATCATTTTCGGCAGAAAAATTGCCCGCAATTTTAAATTGAAGAAACTGCGAAGGGAATACGAGCAGTTCTCTTATAAAATCGGGCTGCAGATCAATAAATTGAAAGAAGAGCCAGCCCCAATGATCGCAGAAGATGCGCTGACGGATTGGAAAAAGTACCTGGAGCGATTGGAGAAAGTTCCCTATTCGAAGTACACCACAAAAGAAATCCTGGCTTATGACAATAATCAGGAGCTCAAAGACACACTTAAGATCATAGATAGAACGGTCTATGGCAAAATGGAACAGAAAGATATCTTCAAGTCATTTCAGGACATTGAGGATTTTACGCAACATCGATACACGATGGCATTAGATCGCATAAAGAATGGAGAGTAGTATGTTGAGAAGCTGGTTTTCAAGTCATTGGTTCACTCCATCAACTTTTGAGAATTTTGATTGGCAAAATCCATTATGGCTTTATCTCATTCCGATCGTTCCTGTCTTGCTAATTGTACGTTGGCTCATTGCGCTACAGTTTCGTCAAAACCTCCCGATTGCACTTTCAAAAAGTAATTTAAAGAGTGATCCGATCAGCTATTTAAGGTTCATCCCAGCATTGTTCTTCCTATTGGCAGCGATGGCAGTAATTGTAGCCATGGCAAGGCCACAGACCACTAATGAGCAGGTAGAGCAATGGAGTGAAGGAATCGACATCATGCTCACGATCGACATCAGTGAATCCATGCGAATCGAGGACTTCAAGCCTAATCGGTTGGAAGCGGCCAAAGATGTAGCTACCAATTTTGTTTCAGGTCGTTTTCAAGACCGTATCGGACTGGTTATCTTCTCAGGAGATGCCTATTCGCGGGCACCTCTCACCACGGACTATGACTTGTTGCATGGCTACATCGGTGAAATTTCCTTTGAACTGATTGAAAATAGTGGCACTGCGATTGGAAGTGCCCTGGCGGTGAGCACTAACCGATTGAGAGAATCAGAAAGCAAGAGTAAGGTATTGATCCTGCTCAGTGACGGAGACAATACGGCAGGAAACATTGACCCGATCACGGCTGCCAAACTGGCTTCTGCTTACAACATCAAAATCTACACCATTGCCATCGGAAGAGAAGGCAAGGTCCCTTTTGGGCAGGATTTCTTTGGTCAAACCAGGTATGTTGAAAATACACTTGATGAGACCAATTTGAGGGAAATCGCCAAGATCGGTAATGGTAAATTCTATCGGGTATCGGATAAACAAGCACTGGAAGCGGTATTCAATGAAATTGATCAGTTAGAAAAAGCTGAAATCAAAGAATCTCGTTACAAAGACACCACGGACTATTATGTGATTTATCTGAAGTGGGCGATCTTGTTTTTCCTGTTTTGGCTGCTCTTGAAGAGCACGTTCATGTCGAGTATTTTGACGGATTGACTGAAAAGGAGACTTCATTATGTTGTCCGCGAACTAAAGTCATCAACTTTAGCACAAAAAAAATTTTCGTCATTCCCGACTTTGATCCCGGACGGGAGCGGCGGGAATCTCAAACTCATTTAGTGTACCTAAGCTTGAGATGCCTTCATACGCAGGAAGTACGTTAAAGTTGATCACAATAGGCTTTTTTACCATTTTCAGGATTTTGAAGTAAAAACAACATCTGCAGTCCATTCACCCCGTTAGAGACAGCAGGTCAAAATTCAAAATTCAATTATGAAAAAGTTATTAGCATTCGCACTGGTATTATTGGTAGTTGCTTCACCTTCCATGGCTTCCACCGGGAACGGAGACGGAAAAGATGACAAAAAGAAAGATGCATCTTCAAAAAATTTCAGCATTGTCAAATCAGATGACAATCAATTTATGTTGCAAGTGAACTCCGTAGAGCCAGGGCACTTAAAAGTGAAAATTTTAAGTGAAGACAACACGTTCATTCACGAACAATCTATCTCTTACGATCACAGTGTAAAAGTTCCTTTCGACTTCTCAAATCTGGATGAAGGCAACTATAAGTTTCAAATCGATGGTGCTGATATGAAAGGAGTGCAGGAAGTGTTTTTAAGCAAGATGCATGAGAAAGATGTAGCAGCATTTGTCCAGGAAATAGGAGACAATAAAGTCAAATTGACGGTCTATCGGGAGAGTACTCCGGTCACTGTTTCGTTGATTGACGAAGATGGACATGGTTACTATAAGAAAGAAGTAGCAACAGAAAATAATTTTGTTCAGATCTTTGATTTATCCGACGTACAGAATAAAAGCATGATGTTGATCATCAAAGGTGAAAAATCTACTGTTTCCAAAGTGCTTTAAATCATAGCAGGTGCTCTGTCATGAAAAAACCCTTTGTTATACCAAGTATTTTCCGTTCATCATTAAAATGAGAAATACAACAACTGATTTAAATAAAGGATCGTTAATACGTCAAAGTTTAAAAATTCATCAAACAATGAAAAGAACAGCAACATTGGCAATAGCGCTCTTCATGGCGGTAGCACCCCTTTTTGCCGAAAACGGTGAGAAAGACAAAAACCCTAATTCTCCTGTGAACTTCTCAATCTCCAAAGCGAAAGACAACACTTACGTTTTGGCATTGAACTCGGAAGAATCAGGATTTGTAAAAGTTAGAATTGTAGGCGGAGTAAGTGATCTGATCCTTGAGAAAACGATTTCTTACGATGGAAGCGTGAAAGTTCCGTTCAATTTGTCTGAATTGGAAGAAGGAAATTATACCTTTGCAGTCGAAGGACCAGACATCAAAGGAACTCAGAAGGTATTCCTTAGTAAAATGCATCAGGAAGATGTAGCTGTATTTGTTGAGGAAATCGGTGACGATAAGGTAAAAGTGACTGTCTTTCATGACGATGTTCCTGTGAACATCTCACTTGTAAACGGCAAAGGCAACAAATATTTCGAAAGATCGTTAAAGCTTACAAACAATTTTGTACAGGTATTTGATCTGTCAGATGTTATTGAAGAAAAAATGACGGTGGTTGTCAAAGGACGTAAGTCCTCCATCGTAAAGAGTTTATAATCATGTTCTAGTGATTATAATTTAGGTTGATTTGGCCTCGAGTTCTCCGAACTCGAGGTTTTTCTTTTTATAGGCTATTAATTTCTTCCTTCCAGAAGACGATTTCATAGGATTGATAAACCTCCTCTTCTTTTCCTGACTTATCCCGCGAGGTTTCTGAATTTTGCAGTGAGCACATTTGCTCCACGTGGCAAACGATGATTGAGTGAGGACGACTGAACCGTCAATGTAGCCATTCATAGAATAATGAGATATTGAAGACCAACAAGTACGGGACGATTCAATAGCATCCGAATGAAAGCCCCTATCTTTCCTGCATGAACGACCTGAGACCTCTGTTTTGGACCCTGTTTGTCCTGATTTTTATTTCCTGTCAATCAAACCAAGAACCTGTACTTCACGAACATGTGACCATTCCGGACATGCCAGAACTTACAGAAAGCGTGGCTGCTGATTTCGTGGACCTTTCCTTACACTGTGTGGACCGTCCCTATCCTTATAAAATCGGATACCGGTTTCCTTCAGAAGAATGGGTTAAACCTCATACGGAAGTCCACCCTTCATTCTATGGATGCTGGGACTGGCACTCCGCCGTTCACGGACATTGGGCCATGGTGAAGGTGCTTAAGACCTTTCCCGAGATCGATAAGAAAGACTCCATTCGAATCAAATTGCGTAATAACCTTACGCAAGAAAACCTCACCGCTGAATACGACTTCTTTGCCAATCAATCATTTACCAAAGGATTCGAACGAACGTATGGATGGGCCTGGCTACTTAAACTCTATGCAGAACTAGCCACCTGGAAAGATGAAGAAGGCCAGCAATGGAAGCAAAATATGAAACCACTGGCCGAGCTGTTATCTCAAAAGACAAGTGAATACCTCCAGGCATTGTCTAGTCCTTTGCGTCCTGGCACGCATGCCAATACAGCGTTCTCTTTTGGACTGATGATGGAATACGCGGAGACCGTGAAAGACGATGAATTATTGAATGCCATGAAGGCATTCAGTGAAAAACATTTCCGCCCGGACAAGAACTGTCCAACAGCGTATGAGCCTTCAGGTACGGACTTTATCTCTCCATGCCTCGCAGAAGCAGCTTTGATGAGTAAGTTAATGCCTACTGAAATGTACCTGAGTTGGTTTCAGGACTTCCTACCCTCGCCAGGCAGTAACGAGATTCAATCCATTGAGAATCCTCCGGCCATATACGACAAAGAAGATCCGAGTATCGGCCATTTGATCGGTCTGATGTTTCAGCGAGCCTGGTGCCTCAAACAAATTGCAGCCGTATTTGGAGATACAGACCCAAGAAAAGAGTACTTTCTGAAAATTGCGCTCAAACACATCGAAGCAGGCGAAAGCATCATGTTTGAAAGTGGATATGGCGGTGCCCACTGGCTGGCCACGTTCGCTATTTATGCCTATACGATTGAGGTGTGATCAAATGTCCCACTCGTCATTGAGTAGATTGATCGCGTGATAGCCGGTGAGGTCAAACTGGCAAGGCACCACGGAAATATAATTATTGGTGATGGCCCATTCATCGTTATCCTCCCCTTTGTCATGGTTGATGAAATTTCCGGTCATCCAGAAATACTCTTTACCATAGGGGTCATGTCGTTTGTCAAACGATTCTTCCCAGCGCGCATTGGCCTGCCGACATACTTTGATCCCCTGGATGCTTTGATTTTGACTGGGTGGAATATTCACATTTAGCGCAATTCCTTTGGGAATTCCCTTATTCAATGCTTCTTCAATGATCTTGCTGATATAAGGCTCGGCATGTGACATGTCCGCACGGTGGCTG
Organism: Cytophagales bacterium; assembly: GCA_033344775.1. Taxonomy (NCBI): domain Bacteria; kingdom Pseudomonadati; phylum Bacteroidota; class Cytophagia; order Cytophagales; species Cytophagales bacterium. The sequence continues at coordinate 1,101,443 of JAWPMT010000001.1, forward strand.
AAATCGCATAAAGAGAATCCAATGGCGGGAGTACCTTCGATGGCTCCTTCTATGGCCGCACTCATGGTCCCGGAATACAACACACTGATCGAGGTGTTGCTTCCGTGATTGATCCCACTCAATACCAGATCGAACTTACGTCCCTTCATGATTTCATGCTTGGCCAATTTCACACAGTCCGCCGGTGTACCACTGCACTCAAAGGCTGCTATTCCATCAAACAAGCGGTTTTTTTTGATCCTTAAGGTATCCCCAACAGTAATGGCATGCCCCATACCCGATTGGGGACTGTCCGGAGCCACGACCACCACTTCTCCCAGCTTGCGAGCAATGCTGATCAGTGTTTCGATTCCGGGTGAAGTGATCCCATCATCATTCGTGATGAGTATCAAAGGCAGGTTTGCTTCGGACATAATCTTAGTGTGATTTCGAGCGCAAGTTACTCACAGCATCGGAACCTCAAGCGAAAAGGTTTGTCAGTCGTCAGATCGAATTATAGAAGGCTGTAATCCGCACCAGATCACGGGCATTGTCCGTCTTCAGGCTGTTACTTTTGATGAATTCCTTCACTTTCCTGCCTTTCAGGGACATGATTTCATACAGGTCCGATTTCTTTCCGGAATAAGCCGCCAGGTCACCATCCTTGTCCACGAAATAAAACTCCAGTGCAACCTTATCTCGGACGACTGACGTTCCTCGGGTCACTGAATTACCAAGTGGCACTGTTTCCTGAACAATTGCTTCACGTGCCAACAAAGACAAAGGTCCTTCAAAAAGCAACTCAAAAAATACCGGCGTTTCGTGATCGTATTTCAGTCGATACGGAATGCTGTAAAACTGCCGGTAATTCTCAACGAGTTTGTCATATATATTGAAATAGAATACCTGAAAGCTCGAAAGCGTCTTGAAACTCCTATTCTGCAACAGGACGACATTGGTCTCCATGTCATATTTCACTTGTCCCCGTAGTGTATCGCCCTTTGCGGTAACCACGAAACCATCGTGCCAAAAGTCCGACGAAAACTGCTGTGCTTTAGCTGAAACAGCAAATAAGAAAAATACAACTATGAACGAACTGACTCTCATCTATTTCAAAATATCGTGCCCCATCTTGTCACGCTTGGTTTCCAGGTATTTCTGGTTGTGCTCGTTGGGGTTAATCTCAATAGGGACATTCTCAACAATTTCCAGGCCATAACCCATTAGCCCCACCCTTTTTTTAGGGTTATTGGTTATTAACTTCAATTTACGTATTCCTAGTTCCCGTAAAATTTGTGCACCTACCCCATAATCTCTTTCATCCATCTTGAATCCGAGGTGCAAATTGGCCTCCACGGTATCCATTCCCTCTTCCTGAAGCTTGTACGCTTTCAATTTATTGATCAACCCAATGCCACGACCTTCCTGATTCATGTAGAGTACTACTCCTTTTCCTTCACGCTCAATCATGTCCATGGCAGCATCCAACTGTTTCCCACAATCGCAGCGATAAGAATGGAAAATATCACCTGTCATACAGGAGGAATGTACACGCACCATGACCGGCTCATTTTCTTCCCACGATCCTTTTACCAACGCTAAATGATGGTCGCCAGTATTCAACTGGGTAAAAGCGCGCAAATTAAAATTACCTTGTGTCGTAGGCATGGCTACCTCGATCTCTTCTTTTACCAGCGATTCCTTTTCGAGGCGGTATTCGATCAGGTCTTTAATGGCCACCAATTTTAACCCATGCTTATCTGCTATTTTTCTCAAGTCTGGCAGACGGGCCATGGTTCCATCATCTTTCAATACTTCCACCAATGCTCCTGCAGGCTGTAATCCAGCCAATCGGGCAAAGTCTACGGTAGCTTCTGTATGTCCTGTACGTCGAAGTACGCCTCCATTTTTGGCTTTCAACGGAAAAATATGCCCGGGGCGGCCAAGGTCTTCCGGTTTGGTTTGAGGGTCTGCCAAAGCCTGAACAGTCTTCGCACGATCGTAAGTTGAAATACCCGTAGTTGTACCATGTCCCAACAAATCAACTGACACAGTGAAAGGCGTTTCATGAATGGCCGTGTTCTTACCTACCATCAGGTCCAGCCCTAATTGATTGGCACGGTCTTCTGTGATAGAGGCACAAACCAATCCGCGCCCCTCTTTGATCATGAAATTGATAATTTCAGGGGTGACTTTTTCAGCGGCACATATAAAGTCGCCTTCATTTTCACGGTCTTCATCATCCACTACAATGATGATTTCTCCGTTTTTGATTGCCTCTATGGCATCTTCGATTTTATCGAGCATTTGGGTTATTATAATTCAATCTATTCCTATAACACGTTACTTGACCGTGACGTTACCAAGAAGTGCAGCTATTTCCACTTCCATCTGTTTAAGATCATTAATTTCATCGAGAATCTCATCAATTTCTTCGTCAGCAGCATCTTTCAATTTGCCACTTTCCTCCTCGACCAGGTGCTGTATGATCCTGAATTTCAACCTTAAGATGTTCGTGAAAACAAGGTTTTTAAGGTTTTCGGATTCAGACGGCACCTCAATGTGATACTTTTCACTCCAATTGACGCTGACTTCATATTTTGGGGTACTCAAGTCAATGACCTCCTTCTTGATTTCCTCATCATCCAGGGATAAAAGGTATTCGGAATTGATTGCTTCACCTTCCGCGGCTCTTTCCCGGAACAAGTCCAGTACCCTTCTGTAAACAGGAATGGTAAATTCAATCTCTTCAATTTCCGAAAGGAAATAATCGATCAGAATCTCATCAGCATCATTCTTTGTAATCAATTCATTCCCATAATTGATGAGTACGCGCACACTTTCTCGCTCCTGATAATAAATCGCTGAGTTCCTGTAATCCTCTTCAATTACAGGCTCAACCGTATCTCCCATGAACAAGTCTTCCGTGGTAATTGGCGGCGGCCCGTCACCTTCATAAGGAGGAGAAGAAGGAGCCGAACCCGGACGCGGCGGTGGGCTTTTTGGAGCTTTCTGACGCTCTATGAGCAGTTTGTTCTGTTCGGAGATCAAGACCGTCTCACTGATCCCCATCAGGTCACTGCATTCCTTTAGATATACTGCACGCTTAACTGGGTCATTGATCTTTGAAATGCTCCCAACAATGTCTTTGATGGACTCTGATCGTTTGATCGGGTCTTTCTCAATGTCCTCCATGAGGAGACCGACCTTGAACCGAATGATGTCCTGGGATTCTGATTCGAGGAAATGCTGAAATGCTGTTGTACTGAGCTGCCTGGAGTAGCTATCCGGATCTTCTCCTTCCGGTAAAGCCACCGCTCTTACATTCAGGTCACCTTCCAGCAGCATGTCTATCCCTCTGATGGCTGCTCGGATACCTGCAGCATCCCCATCAAACAATACAGTGACATTTTTACTGTACCTGCGGATCAACTTGACCTGCTCTTCAGTCAGGGCCGTTCCTGAAGAGGAAACTACATTCTTCACTCCGGCCTGGTGCATAGCCATCACATCAGTATACCCCTCTACCAGAAAGCAATTATCTTCCTGGCGTATGAATTGCTTGGCTTGAAAAAGCCCGTACAATACCCGACTCTTATTGTAAAGATCGGTCTCGGGAGAATTGAGGTATTTGGGTTGTTTCTTGTCTGTACTTAGTGTCCGGGCACCAAATGCAATGACCTTTCCAGTGATGTTGTGGATTGGAAACATAACCCGTCCACGAAACCGGTCATAAACTTTATTTTCTTCCTTAGAAACAATCAAGCCCGCCTCTAATAAGATATCTTTCTGATACCCTTTTGCGGTAGCCGTTTTGTAGAGATAATCCCACTCCTGAACTGTATAACCTAACTCAAAAGTCTGAATGGTGTCATCTGTGAATCCTCGTTCTTTGAAATAACTGATCCCTATGGATTGTCCTTCCTCATGCTCATGCAAGAGCGTTTTGAACTGCTCCTTGGCAAAATTTGTGACGATATAAAGGCTTTCCCTTCGGTTTTGAGCAGCTAATTGCTCATCCGTCTGTTCTTCCTCCTGAACTTCAATGCCGTACTTACCAGCCAGGTATTTAAGGGCCTCCACATAGCTCAGGCCATCTACCTCCATCACAAAAGTGATCGCATCTCCTCCTTTTCCCGAACTGAAATCCTTGAAGATACCCTTTGAAGGGACTACATAGAAGGAAGGCGTCTTTTCACTGGTAAATGGGCTGAGCGCTTTGTAGCTACTACCAGACTTCTTCAATTCTACGAAATCGTTCACCACCTCGACAATATCGACGCGGTTCTTTATCTCATCAATGACACTTGGAGGAATCACGGCTCAAAATTAGCATATCCCAACAGAGTTCAGAGGGATTAACACGTACATTCTGAAACTACTCACCAAGAAGTAACTATCGATGGTTTTCGTAAGTATTAGGCGGCAGTAAAAACAGCTCCTTAATCGGCTTTAATTCTTGATATGCCTTCACGATGCCCTGGAGCTGATCCACGGAGCGAATTCCGAGTACTGCAGTAGTAATCGCGTCATGTTGCAACACAAACTGCAAACTTGCTTTCAATGGATCTCCATGTTGTGACCATCGTTTCTTGAGTTCAGCCACTTGTTCTTCCGAATAACTCAGGTAGGGCTTCGCAGGCTTATTGACCAATATGCCACGAGCCAGCCCTCCCCTACTCAACACACCGATCCCTGACTCTTGAAGGGCGCCCAATACGGATTCTTCAGGCCTTCGATCCAGGGCACTGTATTGCGACATCACACTGCTAATATTGGATCGCTGAATGTATTCCCGGATCACATTCGGCCTAATTGATGAGATTCCATAAGCACGGATTTTACCGGATTCCTTCAATAACTCAAAGGCTTCAATGATCTCATCAATGGGATCTTCAATGGTCCCGCCATGCAGTTGATACAGGTCCAAATAGTCTGTTTGCAAACGCCTCAGGCTATCTTCAACTGCCTTTAGCATATAAGCCTTATTTGGTCCCCAATGCCATGTTTTTCCGTCTGGGTTCAGTACATTCCCAACTTTGGATGAAATGAATACCTCCTTTCTTTTATTAAAAAGCGCCTTACCAATGGTTTCCTCATTAAATCCTTGATCGTAAAGATCTGCTGTATCAAAAAAATTGATCCCAAGATCAATGGCCTGGTGAATGATCTTTTCGTTTTCCTGATGATCCTGTCCTAACGACATACCACCAAAAGCAATCTCACTAACTTCCAGTCCTGAATTTCCAAGTACCCTTGTCTTGATCATACGTCAAAGTTAATAGGACTGGGTACTAAAACCCTCCTCCGGCGGGTGGTTCCCACAATTCAATCTTATTCCCCTCAGGGTCCATGATATGCAGAAATTTTCCATATTCATAAGATTCAATATCATCTACAATATGTACTTCTGCAGCTTCGAGTTCTTTTTTCAGGGCCTCCAAATCCGCCACGCGATAATTGATCATGTATGGTTTGGCGGAAGGACCAAAGTAGTCCGTATCTTCTTTGAAAGGACTCCATTGCAAAAAGGTAGGTTCGTCAGGATTGTCAAAATCCCTTGATTTAAACATGTGTCCATAATCGTCAGTTTCGAAACCTAGATTATCCGTATACCATTTTTTGAGTCCTGCAGGGTCTTGTGTCTTGAAGAAAATACCTCCGATTCCTGTTACTTTTTTCATTTTCCTAGAAATTTTAAATTCATCACAAAGCAACAGGGGTTTCAGATGAATCACTTCACCCGAAAGGACGATTAGACACAAATCACCCTAAAGTATGAAGGTATCTACTCTCTGTAAAAGTCGATCAGGGAGGAGAAATACAGGTTATTCCAGCCATCTACCATTTCCTCATAATCTTCATCTGGAATGTTCTTGTGATTGAGTTCGGCGGACGTGCCCTTGTTATGTGGATGTAGTTTTATGGTCACGATAGATTCGGAAGTTACCCCATCAAAATACCATTGCTGAACAATCTTCTTCCCAGGTTCGAATTCCAGGTTCTTCCCGACAATGGAGCCTTCCCAAAGAGAAAATTCCGAACCAGGTTCAGTGCTCATAACAGCTTCTTCTCCACTCCAGAGGTGAATGGTCAAGGGATGGGTAAGTGCCAGGTACACTTCCTCGGGGGTTGCCGGAATGATGAAATACTTCTTGTAATCTTTCATTTAGTCGCAAGCTACAAAAAGGAAGATATTCAATGATCTTGTTCCATTGAATTAATCCGATGATTGCTCTATTCGGCTAACGCAAACTAACTTCCCCCCTAAACGAACACTCTTCTGAGATTAAAAGAATCGGGCCGCTTTTTTTGCCGTAATGATCTCTGTGTTCATTCCTACCCAATGCAGATTACCATTGTAACGTCCATGTTCCATTTTCACACATCGATCCATGATCACATCCAGGCCATTTTCCACAGCCAGCTTTGCTGCATCACGATTCACTATGGACAATTGCATCCAAATAGCCTTTGCTCCTACTTCAATCGCTTCCTGAACAATTGCCTCGCAATCTTGTGGTCGCCGGAAAATATCGACGATATCAATCTTATCCGGTACACTTTTTAAATCCGGGTAACTCTTCTCTCCAAGAATTTCTTCCTTCATTGGATTCACCGGAATGACATTGAAACCTTCTGATTTTAAATAGGACCCAACAAAATTACTGGCACGTTGGGGCTTGTCAGACAACCCTACAATAGCAATGTTCTGTGAAAAGTGCAGTAATTGCCTGATCACATCAGGGTTTTGATACGCTTCACGCTCTCCTACTGAGAGGCTGGTGTTCATTGAGATATCGCACGAAAGGCTTGTTCCAAGTCCCATATTAAGTCTTCTGTAGTTTCTAATCCAACTGATAATCTAATCAGGCCAGGTGATATTCCAGCCTGCTCTAATTCTTCTTGTGATAGTTGCTGATGTGTGGTTGATCCGGGATGCAAGACCAGGCTCTTCACATCTCCAAGATTAGCCACGTGACTAAATAATTGCAATTCCTCTAAAAACCGCTTACCCGCTTCTCGGCTTGAATGCCCATTAACTGGTTTTATTCCAAAAGAGAACACAGAGCCTGAACCCTTTGGAAGGTATTTTTTCGCCCTCTCGTAATGTTCATGGCTCTTGAGACCCGAATAATTCACCCATTCCACCTGATCATGCCCCTCGAGATAGGTAGCAATTTTCATGGCATTTTGAATGTGGCGGTCCATACGCACCGATAAGGTCTCCAAGCCATTGACCAAATTGAATGCATCGAACGCTGATAAAGAGGTTCCTACATCTCTCAGAGTTTCCACACGCGCTTTCATCAAAAAGCCGTAGTGTCCGAAAGTTTCATAGAATTTCAACCCATGGTACGGCGCCGATGGTTCTGCAATGGTTGGGTAATTGCTGTAATCGAACTTTCCCGACTCCACAATCACTCCTGCCACACCAGTACCGTGTCCATTGATGAACTTAGTCGCAGAATGGATCACAATATCCGCTCCCAATGAAAGCGGCTGGCACAAATACGGGGATGCCAGGGTATTGTCAATGATCAAAGGCATATTATGCGTCTTTGCCAAAGCAGAAATCTCTTCAAATGGGAACACGCTTCCTTGTGGATTACCAATGGTCTCTCCATAGAGTGCTTTTGTGTTGGAATTGATCTTCTCCTCCCATAATTCCGGTTGATTTGGGTCCACAAAATGAACCTTGATCGAAAGTTTCTTCAAGGTATGCTCAAATTGGGTGTAAGTCCCGCCGTAAAGATGTGAGGAAGCCACCACCTCGTCTCCCGGTTGCAGCAAAGTCATTAACGCCACAAACTGCGCGGCCATTCCACTTGACACAGCGACAGCCCCTGTTCCTCCTTCCAGGCTAGCGATACGTTCTTCAAAAACCGCAACAGTCGGGTTCATCAATCGGGAATAAATATTTCCGTATTGCTTCAATTCAAAGAGTGAGGCTGCCTGCTCAGGGCTATCAAATACAAAACCGGCTGAAGGATAGATCGGAACTGCTCGTGCTCCGGTATGCGGGTCCGGAATGTGACCAGCATGTAACATACGAGTCTCGAATCCGAATTTTTTTCTTTCTGACATGGAAATTTTAGTATCGCTGGCAATTTAAACCAAATGCCTCCGAAAAAAATTCGAGCTTACAGGGACGGTCATGTGGTAATGACCAAATGTTCGTCCAGCAGACAAAATGAATCACCAAGTATTATTCCACGATGGATAATTCCCAAATCCGTGCCGGAGCGGATGCATGAGTATGCTGCGGTTGCGTATCAGTGGATCCACTGATCAATAATTTGCTCCCATCTTCACTAAAGGTGATACCAATAGGTCTATTGATGTCTGCAGTCAGTGCACCACCTCTGGGGATTCCTCTGCTACCTGATCCAGCAAAAACGGTCACATCTCCATCAAGGGTTACTTTATATATCCTACTATCGCCTGTACTGGCCACATAAATGGCGTCTTCGTGATAGGTTAGGTATCCTAACCACATGATATAAATATCTGCAGGGAAATTCTCAGGAATAGCTGTTGGAATCTCTGCGAATTCCGAAACAACTCCTTCCGGGGTAATTTTCGAAATTAAACCACGTTCAATGTTATGACTGACATAAAGATTGCCCGTCTCATCACCTGTAATTCCCCTGGCGTTTTCAGGAATATTTGCGAATATTTCATTTTCATTCGTCTCCAAATTCCATTTTAAGATGGTCCTGGATTCCGGGTTTACGACAAATAATTCCTGATTATCGTTGACGTACACACCATCATTACCTTCAACTGAAAAATTATTCAACACAATCGTAGATGCCCTTCCATCAGCATCTATTTTTAAAACCCGGGCATAGTTCAGAATTGATTGATAGACATTTCCGTCCTGATCCCGTGTATTCCCTCCTAACATCCGGTGAGGCCCATTCCAAAGGTTGATGGTACCTGAATTACTCATTTGATAGACCGGAAAAACTTCCGAATCATCTTCAGAAAGCACTCCTACCATATTGTAGCTTCCCATGATTACATCACCCTGAGCATTTAATGTAAGGCTGCCGGCACCAGGAGAAAAAGCATTCTCAAACCCCGGAAATTCATTGGTAAAATTGCTTATTAAGTTATTCTGTTTTAAAGTGATTGATTCCTCAGCGACCAACAATGAAGTAGAAAATGTTTTTGAATCTGCAGGTATGCTTAATACGCCAACCTTATATTCAACATCTTCTGTTAAAAGATCACCATCCGTATCACGAGAATCCTGAGTAAAAGTAATTCCTTGAATAGGAAATATATCGTCTGGTGAAGCAGACTCAAAATAAGGTGAACTATTGGCCTCGGTAAGTGATAGCGTTCCATTAGAAGCCTTAAAGACAACAGCTCTATATGCAGCGATATTGTCATTTTCGAACTGTTCGCTCACAAATATCTCTAAATCAGCCCCATTACCTGCATTTCCATTATCAGCAGGAGTAATTCCCCGAACTGGGTCTAATGGAAAAGGGTCTTCAGTATTACAAGCTATAAGGAGAAAAAGTACTCCAAGAAAACCAGGAGAGAAATTTCGATAAACGTAAGTAGTAAACATGATGGTTGGCTTGATTCAAGAATATAACAACCATGAATCTGATAACCTTATGAGGTGTTTGAATTGGAGTCAGGATATTAAACAGCTCGCCGACAAATCAAAATTGACAACTACAAAATCCGACCAAGAAAAAAGATGGTAGTATGGTCAATCCAGATTTCTCAATAATGAATTACTGAGCGATATCTCCCTCTTGATTGAGTCGCATTAAGGAAATTAAGGTGTTTCCACTACCAAAATCAACCGTACTAAGGATCATGATATCGCCAGAAGGCAAAACCACGATATCTTCTCCAACATCACTGCCTGCTGAAAGACCGTAGTTTCTTCTTGACGCACCCACTTCATTTCCAGATTGATCTAATTGCGAGACCAAAATTTCAGAGTTCTTATCTGGATAATTTAGAAATTCTCCAACAACTACGTAGTTTCCATTGCGGCCAATCGCAATACCGTATCCATTTCCTTCCGGATTAGGAACTACGACTGGAGGGTTCTCTAAATCAGTAATGCCTAAATCAATTTCCTTTCCAATTTCCATACTAACCGCTTCTGCTGAAGTGTAGGTATAGTTGATGAAAAATGGTCGGGTATCGGCTCCAGCTTTTGAGGAAATTCCGGTAACGACATATCCCGAAGGTCTTTTGAATACCGCAGTAGCTACATCATCGAAATCTTCTTGCCCATCGATCATAAAACCACTCGCCAAACCATCGTTAGGAGAAGCCAATTCATTGATAGGAAGTAGAATCACATTTCGCCCCTGAGAAGATAACTCTTTATCGCTAGTCCCAATTATTACGAAATTATCTTCCTCAAACTCGTCGATATAAATCCCTTCATCATCTCCTTCGAATCCACGGGTTCTTCTCCACAATACCGAGTCAGTTTCCATGTTTACTCGCGCGATGAAAATCTGTGTTTCATTGTCCGGTATACCAGATATGTCTGCAATAGGATCACCAGACTCTTCAAAATTGGAGGAACCGGTAACAATCAGGTCATTGGATCCGTCTGATGTTCGAACAACATCCAATCCCCGTAGGTTAAATCCTTCAAGCGCGTTATCTACTGTGTCAACCACCTCGATAATCAAATCTCTAATAGGGTCCAGATTTTCATTCAATTCCTGAATGAAAATTACGGAATGAGGGTTATTGGCTCCAAGATCGCGGCTGGAGGTTCCTACTATAACAAATCCTTCATCTTCGACAAGAATGGCACCTGGCTCATCTTCTCCTCCTCCATTCCCTTCTGGGTCCTGATCACGATAATCAAAAACCTGAGTAGCAATTTCATTTCCGCCCATATCCACTCGACGCACTACCACATCTCTGTCGATGCGTTCACCGACTGTTGAAACCTGAGACCCCAGAATAATGAGGCTTGAACCAATTGTTCCGGGCCCAATCGGATCATATACCAGATCCACGCCTATTTGAGAACCGTCGACCCCATAGTATTTCACAAAAGTATCTTGTGGATCAGGACTATCGCTATCAGAAATCTCACAACCAAAGAGTAAGATTAAAAACGAAACGTATAGATAGATATGAGTTTTTTTCACAACAAGTACTTATTTCCGTTTAGGATTGTAGATAGACTGTATCCATCCAAGAGAAAAAGAAACAAAATCCAGTGTCAGGTTATCTTCCACATGTCCTATATCATATAGAATCACCTGATTGCTGTATCTATTTTCGGCTTTGATGTAATTGATAAAACTCTTGTCATATCTGAATTCGGCCGTAATAAAATTCGTTTTTACTGGTAATTTGACACCAAGTCCGGCAGTCAATGAAAAATTAATTTCATTCACCTGATCAAAAGTTGTCAGGTCTCCATTTCCCTGTCCCAGGGTAAAGGTAGTACCCCCGTCCCTTGAAGCTTCTGTATACTGAGCAGTCAATAAATAGTCGAATGAGCCACCAATAAACACGTATGGCTTGACACCTGTTCTCTTGCCATAGTTATAAGTATATCTCAAATACAGCGGTACTCGCAGGTAGGTTTGTGCATTAACGACTTGATTGTCAAATGCATCATCATTGAAGTCGTTATTCACGGCGTAGCTGCTAAAACGATATTGGAATCCGCCAACAGCCTCTACGCCATACCTTAAATATTTCTCAAAGGTGGCTTCTGCCATAAAACCAATGGCCCTGGTACCTTCACTATTGCTTTCACCATTGTAGAACTTATTATCTGGATCTGCATTGGCCGTGGTAAACTTCTGAAAAGAATTGGGAAGACTCGTATTTGTCCCTAGTCGAAAACCAAGTCTAAAAATTGGTTCAGTCTGAAATTGGCTATACAGGTAAAAAAGTTCAGCAGGATCCACTCGTTCGTCTAATAAATGCTCAGGATCTTCCTTCAATAAGTTTACCAGTGATTTATCCGCACTTGGTTCATCATCCGTGAATATATGAACCAGCGTTAGGATCTTATGAGCACGAATTCGCTCTGCTTTATTGAATCCACCTTCTTTGGAATTCTTAAAACAGTCGCCGATCAAGGTTGGGATATTCGCTAATCTTCCTGCCTCATATTCTCGTTCCGCCTGGGTCAATCGCTGACTACAGCTTTGACCATACAAGTGCAGCGTAAACAAGCTTAATACAATTACTGGCAGTATTCTTTTTGTCATCATCAACAATCTTTCAAAATAAGATCGATAAGTTTAGCATTAAAGGCCTTCGCCTTCTACGGGTTTCTCTTTTCCTTCGCAAGTATTGACATATTCGATATCACCCCCAACATATTGTCTCCACTCTGTATCACTCAAGTTCCTGCTCACGTAGTTACACAATTCACTGGCCATGTCGTCGGAGTACGTTTGGTAGTACCGTAACAATCCATCGGCACTGGCTGTAACCAGGGACTTTCCTTCGGGATGGAAGTCCATGTCCCATACCCAGTCGTTGTGATCGGAAAGTACCGTTGGAAGGTCATAGATATTTTTTCTATCCCAGAAACGCACTGTCTTATCTTTACTCGCACCGGCAACTAAAGTGGCATCATCACTGAATTTGACATCAGTTACTGCGGCACTAAACCCAGTCAACTCGGGCCCTTCTTGCCTTTTCTCGTTCATGTTCCAAACCTGGATATAGCCATTGTCTGACTTGTTGAATCCAGCGATGGCCAACAGAGAATCGCCATTACTGAACGCCAGTGCCAAAACCGGCTTTTTATGATCTTCATCACGAAAAATCACACTTTGGTTGTCGATCACCTGAGTAAGGTCCCATTTGTAGAGGTCTCCATCCTCTGTACCTCCCACAAGTGTATTCCCGTCAGAAGAAAGTGCCAAAGCTTTGACTTTGCGATCAAGCGTTGCTAATTCCTTAGTAGTAGAGAAATCACTTTGGATCAAGCGATTATCTCCTCCAATAGAAATGAAACCTTTATTGTCAGGTAAGAAAACCACATCGTAAACGGCACCTTGATGACCACTGACTGAACGAGGCTCTCCTTTGGACTGTAAGTTATAGATCAGAATCTCATTGTTATTGGTACCCAGTGCCAGCCATCTTTCGTTAGGACTGATGCTTACAACCCTGTTTACTTTATCAGAAGTAAATAGCACTTCTGAAGTTCTGGATGCTACATCCCACTTCAATAATCTTCCATCTCCACCTGCACTATACATGTGAGCGCCATCATTAGCAAATGCAACAGATCTGGCGGCCACTGCCTTTTCCTCACCTGTAATTTCATTCATTAGCGGCTTATGACCGTGGTATTGGTTAAGGATAGAATCTCCTTTATTGGTCGTATTAGCAATGATGCTATCGGGCCGGGTATCCAATACCCCTTGTAAAGCAGAGTATACACCCGCATAAATATCACCGTTATAAGGTTTCGTTTCATCTCCGTACTCCTGATGATACAAGTAGGCCTGTTTGGCTACCAAAGCTTTCAATTCCTTGTCCGGAATGTTCTGCGCCTTAATAGACATAGATAAGGCAATCGCCTGATAACGAAGACGTTGAGCTTTTTCCTGCTCTAGTTTAGCTTTTTCTTCCTGTTGTTGGGCCAGCAAAGTCTGCTCTTTCGCCAGCGCCTCATTTTCTTGCGCTAATTGCTGAGCTGCTTCGGCCTTCACTCTTTGTTCATCAGCGAGCTCCTTGGCTTTTCGAGCTTCCTCGGCCTGGAATTCCGCCTTTCTTTTCTCTTCTTCCGCCTGCGCCTGGGCTTCCTCCGCATCATTTTGAGCAATTCTTGCGTCGGCAGCGGATTTTTGAGCTTGTTCCTTTAAAAGGTTAGCTTCCTTTTCCGCTTCAATCGCTTCAAGGGTAAGTTGCTCTGCTTCCGCCTGTGCATCTTCGGCATATCCTCTCTGGATCTGGGCTAACACCACAAAGAAGATCGACACCATCGCCATGACTCCAAGAACAAGGGCAGCGATACGGAACCTCCTAACCTGTCGTTTTTGAAGTACTTCCTTATTTCGTTGTTCAGCAATGTATGCCTTTTCGGAAGTTTCCAAAAAGACCATGGTTCGCTCAAATGCCGGATTATATCGTTGACCCCATACCAGGGTTGGTCTGTTCTCTTCTCTCCAGTTCAGCGCTAGTTGCAAATCAGGCATTTGCCATAGACTCGCTTTACCTTCCTGGAATCTTTCAGCCGCTTCAGAAAGCTTCACATACATCTCTGATGCTTTACTCTCTTCATCCAGCCACCTTTTTAATCGGTCCCAGATACGCATCAAACTCTCGTGAGAAATATCAATTACCGTATCAGACTCTAATCGAACGCCATAGGGAGGCATCAATAAGGACCTTCCGGGCTCTCTGAATCGATCAACTACTCTTTCTACTTCATCCTCTGAAACTCCTGCAATTGCTGCGATGGTCCCCAGCTTGGTAGGACGTCTGATCCCTTGATTCTCAGCACCTCTCTCTGTAAGTGCTTTGAACATTACTTCTGCAATCTGCTTTTCACGCTTATTGAGGGAATCGTAGGCTTCATTCGCATGTTGCGATAAGGCTTCTCTCAGGGTTCCTACTGCATTGTAATGCCGCAGGTCCATCGGTTCTTCTTCTTTTCGATCATCTACCCAATATGCCCAGGTACGCATCAATGCGTGCTGCAAAATCGGTAACTGGTCAGGGTTGTCTCCCACATCATTCAACAGCTGTTGTGTCAAGCGTGGCGCAATCTTACCCCCTCCTACAGCAACCGGACCCTCAATCGCCATTCTCTTCTGATCGCGGGTCATTTGTGGGATCAAATAGTGCGAATCATTAATCATTTGTGTCAGATCCGGATATTTCGCACATTCCCCGATAAAGTCCGATCGCATGGTGATCGCAACATAGATCTGCTCATCGTATTGATGAACTGCCTCCAATAATAGATTGACGAATGCTGATGATTCATCACGATCCGAAGTAGATGATTCCAGTTTACTGAATCGGAACAATTCCTCAAACTGGTCAATCAGGACGAGTACATTCTGTGATTTATCGTCTTTTAACTGCTTTATTACCTCTATGAGACCAAGAGAGCTACTTCTTAGTACGGTTCCTATAATCGTTTTTCTGATCAGCTTGTCTTCTTCCGAAAGGGAATTGTATTCCTGATCTTTGACCAACAGTGACTCGGCCAAATTGTCTATGGGCCCACCACCAGGGCGAGCAACTACGACACGCCAGTTTGACCCGGCATCAGTCATGAATCCACCATGTAGTGTTGGAATCAATCCGCAAAACATGAAAGATGACTTACCACTACCCGACGCTCCGAGAATCCCAACAAAGCGATTTTCCGCGAGCTTTACCAGGGCTTCATCGCTCTGGCCTTCACGACCAAAAAATAAGTGACTTTCCTCGACACCAAAGGGTCTGAGTCCTGGAAACGGATTGATCAACTCCGCGATATCAACGATACCGCTGTTATGATCAAAGTGTACGTCTTTCTCACTCATAATCGTAGGATTTTAATCAAGCCCAAAGTTTACAGTTCGAGCCTGAGGTTAGGTAATATTATTCGTCTTAATTCTTTAATCGGTCTAAAAACGGTAACAAATCTTCCGGCTGGAATCCGCCATTGTTTCCTAAAACCAATGCATTATTCTTCTTGTAAATGCCTAAATCAACATCTTTATTTCCTCCAAAATAGACCGCTTTGGCCTTCATTGGCTTATTTCTTCCAAACCCAGGTGCCTTAAGTAAATCTTTCAGCTTCGTCTTGATCCATTCTTCTGTCGCATCTCCGAAATAGATGATCGAGGCATCACATCTTCTCAGGTTTTCCTGATGGATGTATCGAATGTCGATCAAATCACCTTCGAAACTCGGAGATACCACACGGTACCCCTCGTCTTTCAAGTAATTCTCAAGCGGTTCACTACTTTTCAAGTCACGTTTATCCGTGATCAGGTAAATAATCTGAGACGGGTCATCTTCCGCAGCAGGCTGATAACCAGCCACATCACGTCTGGTATTGAAGCGGCCTCCTGTCACAAGTTCCTCTCTCACGATACTCTTGAGTTCTTGCAGAGTGATTTGCAAAACTTCTGCTTCTTCTAAAGCAGCAGCATCGCCTTTTAGGTCTTCAATGAATATTTTTTGGCGCTCTGAAACATTGTTCAGCTCTGGAGAAACCCAGATCAGGCGACTGAAGAGTTCTTTTTCGATTTGTCGCTCATTCCACTCCACCATCTCGTAAGTGTGCTTACTGGCTACTCGATTTTGGATGTCAACAACCGAAAGATCGGAGCCTTTGGGACGATATCCGTAATCCTCTCCCACCAAATGTATGGAAAGTCTGCATTTAGCAAGATCTTCCTTCACCCGATGTTCCAGCACTTTGGATTCTTTTGGTAAAGTATGGTTAGGAAGTACCCGGTATCCATGACGGATCAACTCACGTTTGATCACATCTCTTTGGATCACCATATCTACCCCTGTACTGGCTAGATATACAGTCTTATCTCTAGGAAATGATTCTAATGTCTTTGATTCAGCGATTGCTTCTGGTTTCTTGATCGCGTTCAGCACCTGGTTGATGTCGTATGCCATATCGACAAGTTTCATCCAGTAACTTCTCTCTGCATCGTTGCCAAAAAACCGTCGAAACTCTTGTGCTTCGCCACTCATTGGATCGATCATGTAAAAATCAAAAGCAATGAATTCTTGCAGCCCCGGTAAATATGAGTCATCCTCAAAAGGCAATTTATGCACTTTGAATACCCTGCATATGCCATCCAGCACAAGTGTATCTTCTTTTTTATTTCGTTCTGCAAAGTTGTTGAGTCCAACCATCAAAGAAGAAGCTTTGGCCAGGTTGGGGGTCATTACCGCTATCACTACTGCCGTATTCGAGATCGTGCTATCCGAAAAGTCCTTCTCTGTGACAAGCTTGATCTGTGGATCACCTTTGATGATCTGAGACAACAAGGTATCCAAGAACTTATGGAAGTTCGAAACCCAACCTTTTAGTCCACCTTCGATGGGCTGGTCGTCTTCCTCGGCATAAAGTAGAATTATTTCTTGGTCTAAGTTCATTTTAAGGCGGTCGGGCTATCTGATAACCAAATAACTATAAATTTTGCAACTTTTAAAAATCAAGGGATATCATTTATCTTGAATAATTACAATCTACTAAATAATATCCATCATCATTTCCTCTTCAAATTCTTCTTTGTCTTTCTCTATTTCATCATTCAATACCTTGAGATACGATTCGGTAAGGTCCAGGTGCTGAACCATTATATCCAGCAATTCTTCTTTTCTCAATACAAGCAAAGCACAATCCGTAGTGGCTACTGCACTGAAATCGAAGGATTCTGATTCTGAGACGAGTTGTTCTCCAAATACACTGTTTTCTTCAAGCACCTCATCTTCCTCACCTGCTTTAGAAATCGTGACTGTCCCAGTTCTAACGATGTATAAAGGCGTTCCTCCATTATCTCCAACCTGTATCAGTTCTGTGCCTGCCTGCACCGTGATCTCCTCCATGACATCCGCAATCAATGTGATCACTTCCCCATGCACATTCGCGAAATGAGGTAGGGCTTTGAGCAGAACAACTCGCTCAATCAACAAGAGATTTTGATGGTACCTCTCTCCTTCTTCCAGATAAACAGGAGGCAATATTGCCTTATCCAATTCTTTCTTGATCGAAGGTTTTAAACGCCTTGTATTCGTATGATAGGCTTCCTGATCCAGCTTATATATCACATAAGCAGCCGTCTGAAGCATCAGCTTATCGGGATTGAATAGGTTCGCTACCAAATCATACCCCACCGAGGCATCCGTCATCTGACTTACACGCAACATGGAAAGCGCTTTGGTATATCTTGAAATCCGGTTATAATCTCTATTGATTACCTGAAGTAGTAAGTCATTATATGATTCAAAAAACTCCGGTGGATAATTATTCTGCAGTTTGGCCAATTTCTCTTCATCCTTCAGATTGTCCAAAACTGGGAACAGTTTTGGCTTCAACTCTTCCTCGCAGAACAAATCCAGCATCTCAATACCAAACGTCACCGATTCTACCGTTCCTGCATCGATATTTTCTTTAATCAAAAGGATATTTTGAGGGTCATAAATCATACTCAACAACATGAAGATGTTGTCATGATTGATGGTGTTTTCCTCAATGATTGCCTCCCGGATCAATTGATCTAATTCAGTTTCCGCAGGCACATCCTGCAATGTCTTAATGTTCCAGGCCATATCACCTATGGCTGACTCCAAAATGATCTTGATCCTTGCCGCCTGAAAATCCCTACCTTCAAAGCCGACATGACTTAAAGCCCGAAGGATCTCAGAAACGATTTTCTTATCTGGAAAATCGATTTTCTTCCAAAGTAATTCAGTCGCTTGACGACCTCCTACTCTACCGAGTATCTGGATGATGCGCATCATCGTACTCTTATACTGTCCCGTTTTATAGAAAGAAGTGTCAATGTTATGGAAAGCAACTTCTCCTGCGTGCGTCAAAGCGGAAGATGAATAGTTTCCATAAGTAGCCAGATGCAGGTTTTCAATCAACACCGGCCATACCTCAGGTCTTCTTAATTTTCCAGCAGTAGCCATCGCAGCTGCACGCACCTGAACGTTTATATCTCTCAGTAACTCAAGCACATACACGATGTGCTTATCCTCTGTAAGCTTAGCGAGCAAATGCGCCCCTTTTATCCGGTCTTTAGAATCGGTAGACCGAACCAGCTTTCTGATACTGACATCTGTAATCTCAAAATCAGCTGCAGCCTGAAGTTCCTGCACCGCTTCTTTTGCCAATACTTCTGCCGTTTCATCACCTTCCGTTTTGGCTTCACTTTTGATGATCCCCAAAGCACCATAACACAAGTGATCTGTCAGCTTCCTGTAGGAGAATTGTCGGATTTTAGCGTGACGGGAATTCAATTGATCCAATAAGGCAAATTCAAATTCTATCGGGTCTATTTTTTCGAGCAATCGAAGGGCATTGTAAATACGATCCTCTCCTTTTCTCTTTAATTCATCTCTAAGTACATTGACCGCATTATGTTCGTGACGAATATCTCCTCTCAGGTCTTCTTTCTGCTTCTCAAGCGTTTTCTTCAGAGTGATCTTATATTGATTGAAGAGTTTACTCGCCAAGAATACGATAATGCCAGATAAAGCAATGATGAAATATGAAAAATGAATCAACTCGAAAAAAGCCAATAATCCGAGTCCAAGTTGTGCTGCACCTGCTGCCAACGTTGCAAACTGATTAACGACCCCCTCGATACGAGTTTGAATATCGAACCGAATCTTAACATCAATTGGTAAGAAGAATAATTTGAAGGCCGGACTTTCCAGTGCATCCCTCAATGACGCTGTAAAAGCCTGAGCAGACACTGTAAACATGAAGAACAACAAAAATTCCTCTGTTTTAACGTCATATTCATAAATATGTCCTGATATAATTGCACCAATCGTAAACAAAACCAGGATAGCAGGCATGGTGATCAGCGCTACTTTAAGCCCGAAACGTCCAATTATGATGTCGTTCACAAAACTCTGGATCAGGAAACTCATGATCATCACTGTTCCACTAAAGAAGGATAAAAAATCAGACAGCTCCTGCTCATTCGGAAACATCGTTTCCGTCGCAGAGTAGAACGTGTACTGTACGAATACAGCAGCGCCCATCGAGAATATCAAAAACAAAGAAAGTAATCGCAAATAGTTGTCTTTCACCAAAGCGAAGAAACCCACTTTCTCTACCTTCTCTCCTTCTTTGACTTTCGTGATATTATCCAGGTTGTAATTTCTAACAATCCAGATGGTAAAAAACAATATTCCAAATGCCGCAATTGCTGAAACAAACAATAGGTCGTATGTTTCATTTATGAAGGGTACATATCTGGTTATCAGTGGAATAGAGAAAAAGGCAATAATGGTTGCTGTTAGTTGTCCAGTATCGATACCTCCAATAATCCTCTTGGCCTGGCGAGCATCAAAAATTCTACCAAATACACCCCAGAATCCTAATAATGTAATTGCCGTGATTGGTCCAATCATGATGAACAGCACAAACGGCAAAAGTGAAAACTCACCTTTTTCTCCGGTTTCATATCCTAGAAACTCAAAAGAGTATCTCAATGCCGCGATAAAAACGAATGTGATGAATACATTGGAAACAACCAATGTTGAAAAATTGATCCGCCTCTGCAACGTCACAAACAAACCTGCTGCAAGAATTCCTAATCCCCCAGCGGTAAAAAAGGCAATATCTAGATAAGTCTCGCCCATCACCTGCAGAAAGAGGGTTTCAGCACCAATTTGATAGGTGGCGATAAAAATACCCATGAAAAATCCCTTACCGAGCAAAAGCCACATCTGCTTTTCCTCTCCAGGCTCTCCTCCGAGAAATTTTAGAAATGCATCAAACACAATTCAGGTCAGCTTGTTGAATTGTTAAAATTAGGCAATTTTCCATATGAGTCAATCTATCTTTAAAAATAATGAAAATTGACCTCACCAGTCAAACAGATGCCCGCCGCGAAATCGCGCGCCTCTGGAAGAAAAATTATCAAAAAGTAGTAAAAAGTAGGGAGTACGCTGACAGTAAATCTATCTAGCGTTTACGATTACTTTCCCGGTTAGTGCTCCTACCCTGACGCTGTAGATACGCATTGAATTCAAACATGTAGCCTACAGAGATCGAGAGTGTATTGTGTCGATATTCGAAATCTTCTACATATTCTTCAAAATCAAAATTTTGAGAACCATTGAAACCCATATTGGAATGGCCAAAACTATACCTAATATCAAGCATGACCCTTGCCGAATTCCTCAAATCAAAATAGACCCCACCTCCTGCTTGTAATGAATATTGAAGTCGATTGGGACGCTCAAGCACAAGCTTATCTTGATCTGCCGTGGGATCCTCACCGAAAATCACCGAATATTCTTTAGTTGGATCTTCTGCCTCCTGTAAGAATGAATTTTCCAACACACCATTACTATAAAGCCAGTAACTCAGCTTAGTTCCTCCGTTAAGATAGAATAAGAATGGCGCTTTTCCGAAATTCCACCTGAGCATCAATGGAACGGTCAAGAATCCGGAATTGGTCTTGCTGGTGGCGAACGTAATGTTCTCTCGGTTTCTGAGGTCTTTGCTGTAGCGCTCAAAATTGATCTCCGTGTGTACGGCATATCGATCACTGGCGGCGTAAGTAAGCACAAATCCAAACTGATAATTGTAGTCAGGATCTACAAAAAAGGAGTCTGTCTTATAATTGGCCGCCTGATAAATATGGTCGGTTCGCTGAAAGCCGACCTTGGGCCCAAACCAATATTGCGCCTGAAGATGCCCCAGAAAAAGAAAAAATAATACCAAAAAGGAAATAACCCTATTCATCTACTGAAGAATAAATCAAACGTAATATTAAGGAATCGAAGGCTATAGATTCTATCATTTACTTAAAATATTAAAAACTTATATAAGGAAAATGACATACTGATCATTCATATACTTCGTTCCATTATTAGAATAATCCAAATGGACGTTATATTTACGTCATTAAGATGGAAAAAATTGTGTTGTCTTCAAAAAGTAAATCCGACAATCTCCGTTTTCGGTTGGCGGGCTTGGCTTTTTTTATTCTAATCAACATCCTCCCTCTGCGTGCCCAGGTCAACGTAGTATATAATCAGTTCTTTATGAACCCTTACCTCTACAACCCCGCATATGCAGGTGTTGAAGGTCACACGGTAATTTTTGCACTTTACAGGCAGCAGTGGATGAATTTTCAAAACTCCCCTGCTATTTCCAATGTTTCTTTTCACACACCTTTAAAAGGTGGAATCGGAATAGGTGCCACTGTATTTAATGAAACTCAGGGCCCATTGACCACATCATGGGGCAAAATCTCCAGCAGTTACCTGATCACTGTTGATAAGGAGCACTATTTAAGATTTGGCCTATCCCTGGGGGCAGGAAACAATACCCTGAACTTTGCGGAGCTGGATGCTCCCACGGATCCGGCATTTACCAATCTGGTAGACAACAGCACTTTTTTGATCGGAGATTTTGGAGCAACCTATCACTTCGGACATTTCAATGCGGGATTTTCCATTCCCAATCTAGTGACGTATGATGTGATCAGTCCAGAGACCAATAGCCCTATTCGAGTAAGTCCATTGGACAATGTACTGTTCAAAGCCAATTACCGGGGACACCTGAACGACGATTTGGCAATCGAGCCACATCTTATATATAGGTATAGCTCCGAAGGACCTGATCAATACGAGGGTACCGTGATCTTTCACATCAAACACGTGACCTGGGCAGGCGCATCCTTCCGACAAGACAATAATTTGGTCGGACTGATCGGAATCAAACTAAAAGAGAGTTTTGCCATTGGATATTCCTTTGAATTAGGAAATTCAAGCATCGCCTCCACCCTGGGACCAACGCATGAGCTTCATGTAGGCTATCACCTGGGCAGTAAAAAAGAACATGCTGAACATGTTTCTTCGTTCATTAAGAGTCACCGTTTATCCGCTGAGGAACGTGCCAAAAAAGCGGAACTGGAACGTGAACGTAAACTTGCCGCATTAAGAAAATCAAGAGCAGGTCAACAACCTGCGAGAACTGCTCAGGGTGAACAAGAAGATGAAGATTCATTAGGTGGATTACTCGGCACTAGCACTGAAGAAAATAACACAGATCCTGATCCTGCACCAACAGAAACTGATCCTGCACCTGAAGTTCCTTCAGAACAACGCACCAATCAGTTCGGAGAGCGTGAGAAGCAAGTGACATTTGAGAGGACGGGCGCAGATGGTGAACCCCAGTCAGTCAATGCCTGGGTACCTGCAGATACCCCGGATGAGAAATGGAAACTCGACCCAGAAGCAGAACATCGGGAACGGACTGCTCCTGATGGCACGGTGGAAGTAGCCATTGAATTACTGCGAACCGATGCGGAGGGGAATACAGATAAAGTGGTCCGTTGGCAACCGGTTGAGGAGGCAACTCCTGTTCAGGAAACACCAGTTGAAGATACACCTGTCGTAGAAGCGCCAACAGAAACTCCCGTAGATCCCACCCCTCAGGAAGTAGTTAAGGAAGACATTCCTGAGGAAACACCAGTTGAAGTTGAGAATACACCAGTGGTGGTGGTGGTACCACAAGAGAATACTCCTCCGCAGGATTCTACGTTGACCGAAGACTTCAGAACGCCGGAGGAACTAGCACAATCAACGGAACCTGAAACCGTCAAAAGAGGAAGTCACATCCTCGAGCTTCCTGCTGGAAGTTATGTCATTGCAGGTGCTTTCGAGTCATTTGATGGTGCAGAAGATGTCAGTGACCAACTGTTCGAGAGAGGGTTTCACGAGGCCAAAGTCGGCTATGTAAGTGCTCGTAGTTATTATTATGTAGTCATTTTTGAATCTGATCAGGAATCGAGCGCACGATCAGAAAGAAACAGAATAAGAAATCTACCGGACCTTGATCAGGTTTGGGTATTAACCGTAAGCGAGTAAGGAATGAGAACTGCCATTTTAGGTTTTATCATTTTGATGTCCAGTTTTGCTGGCGCCCAACCTTATATTAACAGTGTAGATCCCATCAGTGCGGGACCGGGAGAAACAGTGACAATCGCTGGATCCGGTTTCGGCAGTACGATAGCACAAAATCTGGTTTATTTAGGTGATGGCCAGGCAACCGTTACATCGGCTACCGAAAATTTACTTACGGTAACTGTTCCATCCAATGCTACGGCTGGAAAAATAGTGGTTACAAACCTGAACAACGGACAGAGTAATATCTACACGAGTAACTTTATCCTGAGTATTGGCGCTACAAATTTCAGTGTTAATAACTTTGATGATCCATCAACTTTTGGTACTAGTTATTTTTTTACCTACGACCTTTGTACCTGCGATTTCGATAATGATGGAGACAATGATTTGGTAGTTACTCATAATGAAACACCCGGTCCCTTAGAATTGTATGAAAACAGCAGTTCAATCGCGGGATTTTCTTTCGGAACACCGATTGAATTAGGAGAAAAGCCAACCATTAACGTGGTTTGCGCAGATTTGAATGCGGACGGTTTTCCGGACCTGGTGGCTACAGAGGGCGATACGTTCGATGAAGTCTTTATTTTCGAAAATACTGGTTCAGGATCAATCGCTACTGCTTTCAGCTCCACTCCTACGCAATCCATCATATTACCTCGAAATGCGAGCAACAATAACGTGCGTGTCGCTGCTCAGATAGATTTAGCCGACATTGACGGTGATGGCTGGATCGACATCATCGCTGGTGGGCAAAGTGACAATTTGATTGATATTTATCTCAACAATACAGGCTCAGCCGGAAGCAGTTTATCTTTTTCTACCACCTCCGATCAAGTGGTATCACCGGTTGCCGGTGAAGGTCGGATCATCACTCTCGGTGATCTGAATGGCGATAATTCTCCTGAATTGATCATTGGTGTCCGGACAGGTGAAACTGTCTATATTTTTCGAAATCTCAGCACCTCAGGTAATGTCAATTTTTCAGATCGGTTTACTTTAGACTTGCCAAGTACCAGTTTAAGAAGATTAGGCGTCGCAGACCTAAATGGGGACAATAGAATGGAAGTAGCTATTACAGATGCGACACCTGGAAGGTTATTTTTATTGCAAAATACCACGGATGTTGTAGGCGCAGCGCTCTCTTTTGAAGATCCCGTAGAAATCAATACAACTGCATCCAGGACCTGGGGTGTCACCTTTGGTGATTTGGATGGTGACGGTGATTCGGATATTGTATTGGGATCGGAAGATTCCGATAATTTGGCCATACTCACCAATAACTCTTCTAGCACGAATTTATCATTTACTGAATCCACTATTGACATTGGGTCAAATTCCCGGAATGTCAGGATTGGTGATTTAAACGGAGATGCCAAACCGGACATTTACATGACCGCAAATAGTAGTTTGAATCGAAGAGGTGATGTTAGTATTCTCGCTAATCGCAATTGCGTGGCTCCCGTACTTACCCCAACAGAAGGAGATTATTGTAACGGAATTAGTTTTATTGTAGAAGCATCAGGTGCTCCGAATGTTACTTATTCCTGGGAAGTGGACACAGGAAGTGGCTTCAATATAGATGCTTCCTCCACAAGCAATACGCTGGATATTTCCAGTTACAGCAGTGATATCGCTGTGCGAGTCACTATGAATACGGATGATGGCAGCTGCAGCGAACGATCTAATGTGGTTAACCTGTCATTCCAAAACATTTCAATTTCCACTCCAAACTTCACGAACCCTGCCACCTTCTGTGCCGGAGAAACATTGACACTTACTTCAGCGGCTACCGCAGATGTTTACCATTGGAAAGGGCCTAATGGATTTGAACAAACTACTAGCTCCGGTTCAGTTAATGTAGCTGCCGTAGCGGAAGCGATCAATAGTGGGCAATATACGTTGCAGACCGAAAACACCGGGAGTTGCATGAGTCTCGTAGCAACCACAACGATACAAGTGTTCGATGTGCCCTCACTCACGATCATCAATGATGATGCAGTGACTTTCTGTGATGGAGAAAGTACATTACTTCGAGTTCAAGAAGTTGGAGGATTTGACTATCAATGGCTTTTGGATGGTGCGGAAATCTCAGGAGCGACTGGTCTGAATGTAACTGCTGACCAAAGTGCTGAGTATAGTCTCAGGTTGACCGATGATAATAGTTGTGCCCGGATTGGAGTACCATTGACAATAACCGAAGTAGCCCCCCCTACTTCTACCATCGATGTAGCCACTGAAATTTGTACCGGTGTTGAATTGGAATTTAACGGAACTGGAACTGGAGCCGCGGGTTTTGCCCTAAGTTATGATTGGGACATACAAGACCGCTTTGGAAATAGCATAGGCACTTCCGACGAGGCCAACCCATCATTTATTTTCACTTTCGAAGGTGTATATACCGCTAACCTGATTACTGGATATGCTGACATACCGGATTGTAGCAATTCTGGTTCACAAAATGTGACTGCATCAGGGCCACCAGAATTGGAAATTGACTATCCCAATGGAAGAGAAAAATGTCCAAGTGATAGTATTCAAATTGAAACAACAGCTGGCTTTGTAGATTATTTCTGGGTTGATGTAACTAACGGCGCAACTGATACCTTAACACGATATACGGGACAAAATGCTGCCTTTATTAACACAGCCGATGGTGAAGACGCTACACAACTCCAATTAACCATCAATACAGATATTGGCTGCGAAGTAAGCACCACCGGAGAGATCAGCAACTTTAGTAATGCCGGCGTAGAGATCGGTAGCCCGGATTTTGAAATTGTTAATGGTACAGTAATCATCCCAGCCATGACCAATGCAGTCAATTTAGTGGCTACAGGTGGATCCAACTACCGATGGAGGCCTAATGAAATTTTTAACGACAGTACCAGCTCTAATGTGGAAGTATTCCCCAGATCAGCCAGTACAGATGTCACGCTATTCGGAATAGACACCAACGGCTGTGAAGAGACAGATATGATTACCCTGCAAAATGACAACCTGATTGCAAGGACTGGTTTTTCTCCCAATGGCGATGGGTTAGGCTTTGAGTGTTGGGAGATCCTGAACTCCAGTTCAATCACAGGATGCTCCGTCTTTATCTTTGACAACCGCGGGCGTAATGTTCATGTAGCTGACTCACCATTCACCGACGATTGTGTCTGGGATGGAAACATCAATGGCTCCGCTGCTCCTGTTGGTATATATTATTATGTACTAAAATGCGAAGAAAGTCAGTTAAATATCTCAGGAAGCATTGTGTTGGCTAGGTAAAAGCCGCTTCCTTCCTTACTTTTGACGCTTCACTCTTAAATGCATCCAAAAAATTGTTGTAAAAGTGAAAACCGCTGAGATAATTGCCTTCTACATGACGATTTCACGGGACTGCCTCGGAATAGTTTTTAGTTGTCTATTATTTCAGTAATTTATCATCGGATTAGAGTTTTTTTATTTTAAGATTCAAACAGTACTCCCAATATTGATATCGGAAGCATCTTTTTGTGACTACCGCAGGTTACAATTATGGTACTTATCGTATATATTATAGTATTTTAACGCCACCATGAATACCATGAAACTCCCTAATAAGCGTATACTGCTATTCCTATTGCCGGTTTTATTGTCTTATTCAGCCCTAGCACAGACTACAGAAGACTGTGCTGACGGATCAGATAATGACCTGGATGGATTTGTCGATTGTTTTGATTCAGATTGTTCAGGCAGCGCGAGTTGTACAGATTTCTTCTTTGGAAACTCTGTGGTTTGTGCGGATGAGCCTACGGATAATCCCAACTTCAGTATCCGGGTACAATGGGGTTCAGACGACCAAACAGCCAATAGTCACGCTACACCTGCAGTAGGGGATATTGATCAGGATGGTACTCCTGAGGTGTTGGCAACGAATAAACAACAAAACAAATACACCGTACTGGATGGCGTTACCGGTGCTACGGAGTATGTGGTCAACTTATCATTTCAACCAGAGAACACATTGGTTATAGGGGATGTGACTGGCGATGAGTGTGCGGAAGTATTCGTCAATGAGGATAAGGGAGACGGTGACATAGCAGCCTTCGATTGTGAAGGAAATCAAATCTGGACAGCTAAAGTGGGAGATAAAGTTGGCCTAATGGGAATTGCGGATTTCAATGGTGATGGTACTGCAGAACTATACTATGCGGATGAAATCAGAGATGCTGCAACCGGAGCAGTGATTATCGGAGAGAGTGGCAACATGGAGGTTGATTTTGTCCATGGTTCTCTTGCGGTAGATATCCTCGATGACGCGGCATGTGCCGACTGTTCCGGACTGGAATTGATCACGGGTAATGAGATTTATTCAATCAATATCGGAACGGGCACCAAAACTTTGGTAAGGGACATGAATGACGATCTTGCCGCTCTCGGCGAAACCGGAACTTATCACCCAAAATATTACCCGAACTGGGGCGGTGAAAACTGGTCCGCAGTTTCGGTAGCTGACTTCAACCTTGACGGAACAATGGATGTACTCATGCCTGGAGCTTTTGGAAGTGACTATGGCGATCCAACTACAATCTTCTTTTGGGATGTGGCAAATGAGGATGTGAAAATGTATGCTGACCCTACTAACGATCACCCAAGAGGCACAGGACGAATCAATATTGCGGATGTTGACGGTGACGGATTTCTGAATGCCAACTACGTGTCGGACCAAAAACTCTATTCGCTGGAATTGGATCAGGTCACTGGAGATCTGGTACCACATTGGATCAAAGGTATCAGAGAAGGGTCTTCAGGATTTACCGGTTGTACCCTTTTCGACTTTGATGGGGATGGCGATGCAGAAACGGTTTATCGAAGTGAAAGTCAATTATTGATCATTGATGGAACTGATGGAAGCACTAGAAATAGTGCTACTTGTATTTCAAGGACTCAAGAAGAATATCCAATTATTGCAGACGTTGATGGTGATGCTGCCAGTGAGATTTGTGTAACCTGTTATACCAGTGATGCATTGAGCTTTAGCCCTTACAGCAACACGCAGTTTTCACACGTAAGAATTTTTGAATCAGACGGTGAAGTGTGGCAGCCGTCAAGGACGGTATGGAATCAGCACGGTTATTACAACGTAAACATTGATGATGACCTGACTGTACCTGCCAATCAACAAAATCACACCGCGATCTTTAGTAGTGTTGATTGCGAAACTGGAACTGTCACAGAGGATCAACGTCCATTGAATAGCTTTCTTACCCAGTCTACTATTCTGGAAGCTGATGGTTGTCCTTCATTCGTATCTCCTGATATCAACTTATTGCCAAGCCCTTTGAGTGCGACACAATCTGCTTGTCCCGAGACGAGTTTCGACGTGACCTTCACCATCAGAAATGATGGAGATACGGATCTCTCAGGCACCCTACCTGTTGCTTTTTATAGTGGCGATCCAACTACCGCTGACGGTACCCTGGTTGACACGTACATTCATACCCTGAACAACTTCACCATAGGTTCTACGGAAACTATCACTGCTACCGTTGAAGGCCCCGGTGGAGACTTTGAGCTTTTCATTGTTATCAATAATAGTGGAAGTGAGCCACCAATCACACTTGGAACAGCTAGTATCCCAGAATGCGAAACAGATAATAACATGACTAGTCTTGATGTGACAGCTGACACATTTACTCTGACCGCAAACGTGGTTTCGAACAATGAACGATGCGTTACCACCGTCCCTGACAATGGTGAGTTTGAGGCCTTCTTTGAAGGTACTATCGGTGGTGGCCTGGGCACAATCTATCTGGAAACATTTGATGATCTGGCCGTAGGAACTTCCAGCGATAATGGCACAACTGCCTGGAGTAGAACAGAAGCTAATAATACAGATTTCGCTGCAGTTAGTACTGACATAGGAAGTAATGCGTTTGAAGCCAACGATACTGATGGAAATGTTAACTGGAGATCTCAGACCATCGACATTTCAAATTTTACGGATGTTTCATTCACTGCTGATATAACGGCATCCAGTAACCAGGAAGCCAGTGGTAGTTTTGTCGACAGGGTGAGAGTCTTCTATTCTATTGATGGTGGTTCGGAAGTCAGAATTTTCAATGAGTCAGGAAGTTTTGGTTTCATGCAAGCCTCTGTCTCGGGATTGAATGGAAGTACTTTGGACATTCGAGTCCGCATGTCCAACACAGGGAATAATGAAAGTTACTATCTGGACAATGTTAATGTTTCCGGAACCGAACAAGCACAGACAGGTATCTTCACAGAAGCAGAAGGATTTGAGTTTTTCTGGTACAATGAGGGAGATTATTCGACATTAATTCATCAAGGAAGTAGTTTCACAGGAGCTCCTTCAGGAACATATGATGTATTTGGTCTTGCCACAGCATCTAACTGTTTTTCAGACACATTGACCCTTACAATTGCAGAGCAAATCCCTGAAGCATTTACCGTGATTGGAACGGAAGTGAGCCCACTGACAGATTGTGTCACTCCTGATGGAGAAGCTGCAGCTTTGGTGCAGGAACCAGATGGAACTGAAACAACCACTGGCTATAACTTTACGTGGTTCAATAGTACAGATACGAGCACCCCAATTGCCACGGGAACAACCCTTTCCAACGCCAATGCAGGGACTTACCTGATTCGCGCTATCAGTGAAGTTACTGGTTGTGAAGAAGAAGCCACCGTCGAGATTACTACCAGTCAGACCCCTACCCCCACTCCACAGGTGGTAAGTCAAACACAAGTTACCAGTTGTACAGACACAGACACAGGTTCGATCACCGTGGATGTCAACGGATCTACTTCGGGCTTCACCTTCGAATGGTACGATGGTTCTTCCGTGGGCCCTACGCCCGATTTTTCTGGAACAGACGCAACTGGCGCCACTTACAGTGGATTAGAAGTAGGCTTTTATACCGTAGTAGCAATAAATGCTACAAGTTGTGAATCTGCTCCGCTTGTGGTTGAAATTACTTCCACGGTTGAATTCCCTAGCCCGACTGCAACCGAAACCCAGGCCAATACCTCCTGTGAAAATGCAGATGGAATCGCCACCGCAGATGCAGATGGCGCAGGTACCATAGCAGGATTTGACTTTGAGTGGTATGCCGGCGAAAACACATTATCAGAGAACAGGCTTCCTGCTGCGATCACAGGTACTAGCCTGTCTAACAGTGATTCACAGGCTGAAGGATTACCTAGTGGTACATACACAGTAGTAGTTACTAATTCAACTACTGGCTGTTCGGCTCAAACTACAGTTGATGTGTCTGATAACTTCACCGAACCAACTTTTACCTTATTTAATTCGGTCGATACTGATGAATCAATGACAATGGGTAGTACCGGTTACATGGAAATCCCACAAATGTTTGGAACCGGAAATCCCGTAACTAACGCCGTTACCATCTCTTATTGGGCCAACTTAACCGCTAGTAACTATTCTAGTGATCACCGAGTGTTCTCTTCAGGATCAACCGGGGAAAATCAAGTATTACTTTGGTCTGACAATCACGATGGACTTGCCTTTGTCGTGAAAACACAAGGTGACGGTAGTCGTGGAAGAATCAACAGTTCTTATTCTGCTACTGGATGGACACAGGTGGTCGGTACCTGGGATGGCACAACAGGCGAAATGAAAATGTATGCCAATGGCGTAGAGATTGGATCGACAACTTATGTTGGAACTGGTGTACTTATCAATACAGGTAACACCATGCGAATTGGTAGAGACCTAAGCTCTTCAAAGAAATTCCAGGGTGAAATCGATGAAGTTAGAATTTACGATAAGGCCCTTTCTGCAGCTGAGATTGTAGAGCAGATGTGTAGAGAATTGGATGGAAGTGAAGATGGTCTCGTAGGATACTGGAACTTCAATGCTTCAAATGTTTCTGGCACCACCATTCCAAACACGGCCTCTTCTGCTAATATCACCACTCCTTCTGATTATGATGGTACCGCTATCAATTCGAGTGATATTACTTACACAACTGCCGATATTGTTTGTCCGGTTTCCACTGCGACCAACAACACTAGTTGTGACGCGGGCAATCCTAATGGTGTCATTGATATCTCTTCATCAGTGGATCCCGGTACTGACATGGACACTTACACATTCAGTTTGTATTCCGGATTCAGTACAAGCACCTTGCTTGCCTCAAATTCTACGGGGGTATTCAGCGGTTTAGCTGGTGGATTTTACACAGTTACAGCATTGAGCACCACTTCTGAATGTATTACGGTACCCGCCACTGTTTCACTAGCAGATGTTCCGGACTTGCCGAACATCAGTACATCTACTACAGATGACGAATACTGTGTCAATGGCAATGGTACCATAACGGTCACTTCCACGTCATCAGGAGACGAACCAAGCAGTTATACTTACGAGATATTTGACGGTGCTAATACAACAACTTTATTACAAACTGTAAACATCACTGATGGAAGTGCAGGCACAACATTTACCGATCTCGAGGATGGTACTTACAGGATCAGAGTCACTAATGATGACCTCACTTGTAATGATTTTGTAGATGTTGTGGTTGGAGACAATACAACAACACCGACATTCTCCTCTTCTTCGGCTTTTGATAACAATTCATGTGATGTACCACGAGGTTCAGCAAGCGTACAAGTATCAGGAGATAATCTAGCTACCAATCATACTTTCAGGTGGTATCTGGGGGATGTAGTTGATGCAGCCAATCTTATCAGTGATGAGACAGGTAGCAGTCTAGACAGCCTTGGAGAAACCAGTTTCGAGGGTACCGTAACACTTACTGATAATGCTTATACGGTAGTTGCTGTAAACGCTACAACTGGATGCGTCTCAGATCCAATTACTCTTAGAGTCAATGATGATCCACTTTTCCCTAATATTTCATTAACGGAAGTTCAGGCCGACATCAATTGTTCGGCAAGCACCGGAACAGGACAGCTGTCAGCTGAAGCTGAAGATCCAAGTAACGCTGGAGTCTTTGAAACAGAACCTACCTTTTCATTTACCTGGTGGGCAGAAACAGATACTGATCCCGTTACAGGAACTCAGGTAGGTGATAGCAATACCACTCCTGACACGTTAAGTGCTGGCACTTACACTGTAGTGGTGGTTTATGAAGCTTTCGAATGTAGCAATTCAGAAAGTATTGTTCTTAGCAGTGATACAGACGAGCCCGTGATCTCGCTTGGAAATATTAGCACTACCATCAATACAACCTGTGATCCTGCTGCATATACTGGTTTAGCGGATGCAACAGCTGCTAACGCCGTAACTGGCGGATCTGGAAATTATACTTACTCATGGGCGTCAATAGATGCTCCTTCTACTGAAATTGATAGTGATGGTGTTTTAAGTGGAGTTGCCGGTGGATCCTACATTTTAACGGTTTCAGATACTGATACTGGATGTCCTGCTACTGGAACAGTCACTGTGACTATAGGTGAAACTTTACCAACAGTCAATGCTGTAGCATCTAACTTGATAGATAACACCGTCTGTGATGGAACAAACAATGATGCTGGTGATCTGGATGCCAATGGCTCCATTACCTTCACTCCATCTACTACCAATAATGTATCGGCTACTACCGCCGCTGCCAGTTCTTATACATTCTCTTTAGCTACAGCAGGTGGAACTGACATTTCCAATGGTGGGACACATAATTCAGTAATCGTTTCTTACTCCACAACTGGATCTACTACTACCGTAACTGGACTCTCCGGTGGCAACTATGTCATGACCATCACCGATGCTGATAACACCTGTGATCTCGAACATGCCTTCACAATCAATGACGATGACACACAATTACCCGTTATTACTGTCGGCAATATCACAACTACCGATAATAGCACTTGTGATAATACTGTATTCAATGGTCAAGCTGATGCTTCCGCTGCAAATGTCGTTGCAGGTGGAACCGGTGATTACCGATTTGAGTGGGCAACTGCTGCGACTCCCGGCACAGTGATCGATAATGATAATATTCTTAATGATGTTGCAGGTGGAGAATATATTCTAACGGTTATCGATGATCAGACTGGGTGTATTTCCGCATCTGAAAGCGTAACTATTGGCGAGACCTTACCGACGATTAATCCGGTCGTTTCCAATCAAGTAGACAACACCGTCTGTGATGGAACGAACAACGATGCAGGTGATCTGGATGCCAATGGTACCATTACTTTCACCCCTACTACTACGGATAATGTTGCCGCAACTACCGCTGCGGCTACTTCTTATACCTTCTCATTGTCCACTGCTGGGGGAACGGCTATCGCTAATGGAGGAACACATAATTCCGTAACTGTATCGTATAATACCACCGGTTCATCTTCTACTGTGACTGGACTTTCTGGTGGTAACTACATCATGACCATCACCGATGCTGATAACACCTGTGACCTGGAACATTCATTTACCATTGCTGATGATGATACGGAACTACCCGTCATTACGGTCGGGAACATCTCCACTACTGATAATACTACTTGTGACAATACTTCATTCACCGGTCAAGCTGATGCTTCCGCTGCTAATGTGGTTGCGGGAGGAACTGGTGATTACCGATTCGAGTGGGCTACTGACGCGGCGCCTGGTACAGTCATCGATAATGACAATGTCTTGAACGGTGTAGAAGGTGGTGATTATATCCTTACCGTCATTGACGACCAAACAGGTTGTATCTCCGCTTCTGTCGATGTAACCGTCGGGGAAACGCTACCTACCGTCAATCCGGTCGTTTCCAATCAAGTAGACAACACCGTCTGTGACGGAACAAACAATGATGCAGGTGATCTGGATGCCAATGGTACCATTACTTTCACGCCAACTACCACCGACAATGTAGCGGCTACTACCGCTGCAGCCACGTCTTATACTTTCGCATTGTCCACTGCTGGTGGAACAGATATTGCTAATGGAGGAACACATAATTCCGTAATTGTATCGTATAATACCACCGGTTCATCTTCTACTGTAACTGGACTTTCTGGTGGTAACTACATCATGACCATCACCGATGCTGATAACACCTGTGATCTCGAACATGCCTTTACCATTGCCGATGATGATACCGAACTACCTGTCATTACGGTCGGGAACATCACCACTTCTGATAACACTACTTGTGACAATACTTCATTCACCGGTCAAGCTGATGCTTCCGCTGCTAATGTGGTTGCGGGAGGAACTGGTGATTACCGATTCGAGTGGGCCACTGCCGCGGCGCCTGGTACAGTCATCGATAATGACAATGTCTTGAACGGTGTAGAAGGTGGTGATTATATCCTTACCGTCATTGACGACCAAACAGGTTGTATTTCCGCTGCTGTAGACGTAACCGTCGGGGAAACGCTACCTACCGTCAATCCGGTCGTTTCCAATCAAGTGGACAACACCGTCTGTGACGGAACAAACAATGATGCCGGTGATCTGGATGCCAATGGTTCCATTACTTTCACGCCAACTACCACCGACAATGTAGCGGCTACTACCGCTGCAGCCACGTCTTATACTTTCGCATTGTCCACTGCTGGTGGAACAGCTATCACTAATGGTGGAACACATGATGCTGTCGTGGTAACTTACACCACAACCGGTTCATCTTCTATCGTAAGCGGACTTTCTGGTGGTAACTACATCATGACCATCACCGATGCTGATAACACCTGTGATCTCGAACATGCCTTTACCATCGCTGATGATGATACCGAACTACCCGTCATTACGGTCGGAAACATCTCCACTACTGATAACACTACTTGTGACAATACGGCTTTCAATGGTGAAGCCGATGCGTCTGCTGCTAATGTCGTTGTGGGTGGAACCGGTGACTATCGATTCGAATGGGCCACCGCTGCGGCGCCTGGTACAGTCATCGATAATGACAATGTCTTGAACGGTGTAGAAGGTGGTGATTATATCCTTACCGTCATTGACGACCAAACAGGTTGTATCTCCGCTGCTGTAGACGTAACCGTCGGTGAAACGCTACCTACGGTCAATCCGGTCGTTTCCAATCAAGTGGACAACACCGTCTGTGACGGAACAAACAATGATGCCGGTGATCTGGATGCCAATGGTACCATTACTTTCACGCCAACTACCACCGACAATGTAGCGGCTACTACCGCTGCAGCCACGTCTTATACTTTCGCATTGTCCACTGCTGGTGGAACAGCTATCGCTAATGGTGGAACACATGATGCTGTCGTGGTAACTTACACCACAACCGGTTCATCTTCTACCGTAACTGGACTTTCAGGCGGAAACTACATTATGACCATCACCGATGCTGATAACACCTGTGATCTCGAACATGCCTTTACCATAGCCGATGATGATACCGAACTACCCGTTATTACGGTCAGCAACATCACTACTTCCGAAAACATTACTTGTGACAATACTTCATTCACCGGTCAAGCTGATGCTTCTGCTGTTAACGTAGTTGCAGGTGGAACTGGCGATTACCGATTCGAGTGGGCTACTGCCGCGGCGCCTGGTACAGTCATCGATAATGACAATGTCTTGAACGGTGTAGAAGGTGGTGATTATATCCTTACTGTAATTGACGACCAAACAGGTTGTATTTCCGCTGCTGTAGTCGTAACCGTCGGGGAAACGCTACCTACCGTCAATCCGGTCGTTTCCAATCAAGTGGACAACACCGTCTGTGACGGAACAAACAATGATGCAGGTGATCTGGATGCCAATGGTACCATTACTTTCACGCCAACTACCACCGACAATGTAGCGGCTACTACCGCTGCAGCCACGTCTTATACTTTCGCATTGTCCACTGCTGGTGGAACAGCTATTGCTAATGGAGGAACACATAATTCCGTAATTGTATCGTATAATACCACCGGTTCATCTTCTACTGTAACTGGACTTTCTGGTGGTAACTACATCATGACCATCACGGATGCCGATAACACCTGTGATCTCGAACATGCCTTTACCATCGCTGATGATGATACCGAACTACCTGTCATTACCGTCGGCAACATCACCACTACTGATAATACTACTTGTGACAATACGGCTTTCAATGGTGAAGCCGATGCATCTGCTGCTAATGTCGTTGCGGGTGGAACCGGTGACTATCGATTCGAATGGGCTACTGCCGCGGCGCCTGGTACAGTCATCGATAATGACAATGTCTTGAACGGTGTAGAAGGTGGTGATTATATCCTTACCGTCATTGACGACCAAACAGGTTGTATTTCCGCTTCTGTTGACGTAACCGTCGGGGAAACGCTACCTACCGTCAATCCGGTCGTTTCCAATCAAGTAGACAACACCGTCTGTGACGGAACGAACAATGATGCAGGTGATCTGGATGCCAATGGTTCCATTACTTTCACGCCAACTACCACCGACAATGTAGCGGCTACTACCGCTGCAGCCACGTCTTATACTTTCGCATTGTCCACTGCTGGTGGAACAGCTATCACTAATGGTGGAACACATGATGCTGTCGTGGTAACTTACACCACAACCGGTTCATCTTCTATCGTAAGCGGACTTTCTGGTGGTAACTACATCATGACCATCACCGATGCTGATAACACCTGTGATCTCGAACATGCCTTTACCATAGCTGATGATGATACCGAACTACCCGTCATTACGGTCGGCAACATCTCCACTTCTGATAACACTACTTGTGACAATACTTCATTCACCGGTCAAGCTGATGCTTCTGCTGTTAACGTAGTTGCAGGTGGAACTGGCGATTACCGATTTGAATGGGCCACCGCTGCGGCGCCTGGTACAGTCATCGATAATGACAATGTCTTGAACGGTGTAGAAGGTGGTGATTATATCCTTACTGTAATTGACGACCAAACAGGTTGTATCTCCGCTTCTGTCGATGTAACCGTCGGGGAAACGCTACCTACCGTCAATCCGGTCGTTTCCAATCAAGTGGACAACACCGTCTGTGACGGAACAAACAATGATGCCGGTGATCTGGATGCCAATGGTACCATTACCTTCACCCCCACTACCACCGACAATGTAGCGGCTACTACCGCTGCAGCCACGTCTTATACTTTCGCATTGTCCACTGCTGGTGGAACAGCTATCACTAATGGTGGAACACATAATGCTGTCGTGGTAACTTATACCATAACCGGTTCATCTTCTACCGTAACTGGACTTTCAGGCGGAAACTACATCATGACCATCACCGATGCCGACAACACCTGTGATCTCGAACATGCCTTTACCATAGCCGATGATGATACCGAACTACCCGTTATTACGGTCGGCAACATCACTACTTCCGATAACACTACTTGTGACAATACTTCATTCACCGGTCAAGCTGATGCTTCTGCTGTTAACGTAGTTGCAGGTGGAACTGGCGATTACCGATTCGAGTGGGCCACTGCCGCAGCTCCTGGTACAGTCATCGATAATGACAATGTCCTGAACGGTGTTGAAGGTGGTGATTATATCCTTACCGTCATTGACGACCAAACAGGTTGTATTTCCGCTTCTGTTGACGTAACTGTCGGGGAAACGCTACCTACGGTCAATCCGGTGGTTTCCAATCAAGGAGACAACACCGTCTGTGACGGAACGAACAATGATGCAGGTGATCTGGATGCCAATGGTACCATTACCTTCACCCCTACTACTACGGACAATGTTGCAGCTACTACCGCTGCAGCCACGTCTTATACTTTCGCATTGTCCACTGCTGGTGGAACAGCTATCGCTAATGGTGGAACACATAATGCTGTCGTGGTAACTTACACCACAACCGGTTCATCTTCTATCGTAACCGGACTTTCTGATGGTAACTACATCATGACCATCACGGATGCCGATAACACCTGTGATCTCGAACATGCCTTTACCATCGCTGATGATGATACCGAACTACCTGTCATTACCGTCGGCAACATCACCACTACTGATAATACTACTTGTGACAATACGGCTTTCAATGGTGAAGCCGATGCATCTGCTGCTAATGTCGTTGCGGGTGGAACCGGTGACTATCGATTCGAATGGGCTACTGCCGCGGCGCCTGGTACAGTCATCGATAATGACAATGTCTTGAACGGTGTAGAAGGTGGTGATTATATCCTTACCGTCATTGACGACCAAACAGGTTGTGTTTCCGCTTCTGTTGACGTAACCGTCGGGGAAACGCTACCTACCGTCAATCCGGTCGTTTCCAATCAAGTAGACAACACCGTCTGTGACGGAACGAACAATGATGCAGGTGATCTGGATGCCAATGGTACCATTACCTTCACCCCTACTACTACGGACAATGTTGCAGCTACTACCGCTGCAGCCACGTCTTATACTTTCGCATTGTCCACTGCTGGTGGAACAGCTATCGCTAATGGTGGAACACATAATGCTGTCGTGGTAACTTACACCACAACCGGTTCATCTTCTATCGTAACCGGACTTTCTGGTGGTAACTACATCATGACCATCACCGATGCTGATAACACCTGTGATCTCGAACATGCCTTTACCATAGCTGATGATGATACCGAACTACCTGTCATTACCGTCGGCAACATCACCACTACTGATAATACTACTTGTGACAATACGGCTTTCAATGGTGAAGCCGATGCATCTGCTGCTAATGTCGTTGCGGGTGGAACCGGTGACTATCGATTCGAATGGGCCACCGCTGCGGCTCCTGGAACAGTCATTGATAATGACAATGTCTTAAATGATGTAGATGGAGGTGATTATATCCTTACTGTAATTGACGACCAAACAGGTTGTATCTCCGCTTCTGTCGATGTAACTGTCGGTGAAACGCTACCTACAGTCAATCCGGTCGTTTCCAATCAAGTGGACAACACCGTTTGTGACGGAACAAACAATGATGCAGGTGATCTGGATGCCAATGGCACCATTACCTTCACCCCTACTACCACGGACAATGTAGCGGCTACTACCGCTGCAGCCACGTCTTATACTTTCGCATTGTCCACTGCTGGTGGAACGGCTATCGCTAATGGTGGAACACATGATGCTGTCGTGGTAACTTACACCACAACCGGTTCATCTTCTACCGTAACTGGACTTTCAGGCGGAAACTACATCATGACCATCACCGATGCCGACAACACCTGTGATCTCGAACATGCCTTTACCATAGCTGATGATGATACCGAACTACCCGTCATTACGGTCGGCAACATCACTACTTCCGATAACACTACTTGTGACAATACGGCTTTCAATGGTGAAGCCGATGCGTCTGCTGCTAATGTAGTTGCGGGTGGAACCGGTGACTATCGATTCGAATGGGCTACTGCCGCGGCGCCTGGTACAGTCATCGATAATGACAATGTCTTGAACGGTGTAGAAGGTGGTGATTATATCCTTACCGTCATTGACGACCAAACAGGTTGTATCTCCGCTTCTGTCGATGTAACCGTCGGGGAAACGCTACCTACGGTCAATCCGGTGGTTTCCAATCAAGGAGACAACACCGTCTGTGACGGAACGAACAATGATGCAGGTGATCTGGATGCCAATGGTACCATTACCTTCACCCCTACTACTACGGACAATGTTGCAGCTACTACCGCTGCAGCCACGTCTTATACTTTCGCATTGTCCACTGCTGGTGGAACAGCTATCGCTAATGGTGGAACACATAATGCTGTCGTGGTAACTTACACCACAACCGGTTCATCTTCTATCGTAACCGGACTTTCTGGTGGTAACTACATCATGACCATCACGGATGCCGATAACACCTGTGATCTCGAACATGCATTTACCATCGCTGATGATGATACCGAACTACCTGTCATTACCGTCGGCAACATCACCACTACTGATAATACTACTTGTGACAATACGGCTTTCAATGGTGAAGCCGATGCATCTGCTGCTAATGTCGTTGCGGGTGGAACCGGTGACTATCGATTCGAATGGGCCACCGCTGCGGCTCCTGGAACAGTCATTGATAATGACAATGTCTTGAATGATGTAGATGGAGGTGATTATATCCTTACTGTAATTGACGACCAAACAGGTTGTATCTCCGCTTCTGTCGACGTAACCGTCGGGGAAACTTTACCAGTTATTGATGCTAATGTAACAGCCCAGGCAGATAATACGATTTGCGATACTTCAAACAATGGTGCATTGGACCCTGATGCCAACGGTAGTATCACTTTTGCTCCTTTAACAGGGGTCACTTCTTCAAATAACTACACATTCGCTCTTGAAACTGCCGGCGGAACGGCCATCAATGATGGAGACGCCTATCTCGGTGCTACAGTAAATTATGATGACGATGCCACTGGCTCCACTTCTACTACTGTCACTGGTTTATCAGGAGGCAATTATGTCATAACCATTACCGATCTGGACAATCAATGCACCAATGAACATGCATTTACTATCGCAAATGATGATACAGACGTTCCGGTCATCACATTAGGAAATATCAGCATAACCCAAAATGTCACTTGTGATAATACGGCATACACGGGCCAGGCAGATGCGTCAGGTGCTACTGCTGTTACCGGTGGAACCGGTGATTATCGATATGAGTGGGCCACGGCCGCAGCTCCAGGAACAGTAATTGATAATGATGCCATTCTTGATGGTGTCGCCGGTGGTGAATACATTTTCACTGTAATCGATGATCAAACCGGATGTGTTTCTGTAGCTCAGAACGTTACTATTGGTGAAACCTTACCCACCGTAAATCCAGTAGTCTCAGCACAGGCGGATAACACTGTCTGTGACGGAACGAACAATGACGCAGGAGATCTTGATGCTAACGGTACCATTACTTTCACCCCTACCACTACGGATAATGTAGCAGCCACAACAGCTGCAGCTTCGTCCTATTCATACTCCTTAGCTACTGCCGGAGGAACAGCAATTGCAAATGGAAGTACCTTCAATTCGGTTTTGATCTCCTACTCCATCGTCGGGTCGACCTCAACCATTACTGGGCTTTCCGGAGGGAATTATATCATGACCATTACCGATGCAGATAATACCTGTGACCTGGAATATGCGTTTACAATCGCCGATGATGATTCGGAATTACCTGAAATTACTTTAGGAAATATCAGCATTACTCAAAACGTAACTTGTGACAATTCAGCTTATACGGGTGCAGCTGATGCATCAGGGGCTACGGCAGTAACGGGAGGTACAGGTGACTATCGATATGAGTGGGCCACTGCTGCCGCTCCAGGTACCGTAATCGACAATGATGCCATTCTGAATAATGTGGCTGGTGGTGATTACATCTTCACGGTTATCGACGATCAAACGGGTTGTGTTTCTGCCTCAGAAAGTGTCACTATTGGAGAAACCTTACCAACCGTCAATCCTGTTGTTTCAGCTCAAGCGGACAACACAGTATGTGATGGTTCTAATAATGACGCAGGTGATTTAGATGCCAATGGTACGATCACCTTCACCCCTACCACTACCGATAACGTTGCAGCTACTACGGCCGCGGCCTCTTCTTACACATTTGCATTGTCTACTTCTGGAGGAACAGCTATCGCTAATGGAGCTACTCATAATTCAGTTGTGGTATCATACACAACCACAGGATCGAGTACCATCGTTACCGGACTTTCGGGAGGAAATTATATCATGACGATTACAGATGCGGATAATACCTGTGATCTGGAGCACGCATTTACCTTAAATGATGATGATACCGAACTACCAGTCATTACGGTCGGTAACATAACATTAACTCAAAATGTCACTTGTGACAATACAGCTTATACTGGTGAGGCCGATGCTTCAGGGGCTACCGCTGTTACTGGCGGAACAGGTGATTACAGATATGAGTGGGCCACAGCCGCAGCTCCAGGCACTGTCATCGACAATGACGCCATTCTGAATAATGTAGCCGGCGGTGATTACATCTTCACGGTTATTGATGATCAAACAGGTTGTGTTTCAGCTTCTGAAAGCATAACGATCGGAGAAACCTTACCAACGGTGAATCCTGTTGTATCCAATCAAGTGGACAATACGGTCTGTGACGGGACGAACAATAATGCAGGTGATTTAGATGCCAATGGTACGATCACCTTCACCCCTACCACTACCAATAACGTTGCAGCTACTACGGCCGCGGCCTCTTCTTACACCTTCGCATTGTCTACTGCCGGAGGAACAGCTATCGCCAATGGAGCTACTCATAATTCAGTAGTGGTGTCATACACGACCACAGGATCGAGTACTATCGTTACCGGACTTTCCGGAGGTAATTACATCATGACGATTACAGATGCGGATAATACCTGTGATCTGGAACATGCATTTACCATCAATGATGATGATACTGAGTTACCAGTTATTACAGTCGGTAACATAGCAATTACTCCAAACACGACCTGTGATAATACTTCATTCACTGGACAGGCAAACGCATCTGGGGCTTCTGCCGTAACAGGTGGAACTGGTGATTACCGATATGAGTGGGCAACTGCTGCAACTCCTGGTACCGTAATCGATTCTGACGCCACGCTAAATGGTGTTGCGGGTGGTGATTATATCCTTACCGTCATAGATGACCAAACAGGTTGTGTCTCTGCTTCAGAAAGCGTTACTATCGGAGAAACACTGCCTGTCGTTGATGCCAACGTGACGGCTCAGGTTGATAATACGGTTTGTGACGGAACCAACAATGACGCGGCCGATCTGGATGCTAATGGTACCATTACCTTCGAACCGGAAACCGGTGGTGCTTCCTCTAACAATTACACATTCTCACTTGCTACCTCAGGGGGAACAACTATCAATGACGGAGATGCATTTCTTGGTGAAAATGTTAATTATGACGATGACGCGACTGGTTCAACGTCCACCACTGTAACTGGGCTTTCGGGAGGAAGCTTTGTGATGACAATTACAGATCAGGATAATCAATGTACAGTTGAACATGCCTTTTCCATCGCTGATGATGATACACAACTACCAACAATTGCTGTCGGAAGTATTGCGATTACTCCAAATACCACGTGTGATAATACTTCGTTCACTGGACAAGCAAACGCATCCGGGGCTTCTGCTGTAACAGGCGGAACTGGTGATTACCGATACGAGTGGGCTACTGCTGCTGCTCCTGGTACAGTGATTGATAATGACGCCACTTTAAACGGCGTTGCCGGAGGTGAGTATATTCTTACCGTAATTGATGACCAAACTGGCTGTGTTTCTGCATCCCAAAATGTTACTATCGGAGAAGTCCTTCCTGTTGTCGATGCTAACGTAACTGCTCAGGTGGACAATACCGTTTGTGATGGAACCAACAATGACGCGGCCGATCTGGATGCCAATGGCACAATTACCTTCGAACCTGAAACCGGTGGAGCTTCCTCTAACAACTACACATTCTCACTTGCTACGGCAGGAGGAACGACCATCAATGATGGGGATAATTACCTTGGTGTAGCAGTAAGTTACGATGATGATGCAACCGGATCTACTTCTACTGTGGTTACCGGATTATCCGGAGG
Organism: Cytophagales bacterium; assembly: GCA_033344775.1. NCBI lineage: Bacteria > Pseudomonadati > Bacteroidota > Cytophagia > Cytophagales > Cytophagales bacterium. The sequence continues at coordinate 1,145,534 of JAWPMT010000001.1, forward strand.
AAACTATGTGATGACGGTAACCGATCAGGATAATCAGTGTACAGTTGAACATGCCTTTTCCATCGCTGATGATGACACGGAACTACCATCAATTTCAGTTGGTAATATTGCTATAACGCAAAACTCCACTTGTGACAATACTTCTTTCACTGGACAAGCAAACGCATCCGGGGCTTCTGCCGTAACAGGCGGAACCGGTGATTACCGATACGAATGGGCTACTGCAGCAACCCCTGGAACAGTAATTGACAATGACGCCATTCTTAATGGTGTTGCGGGGGGTGAGTACATCCTTACCGTAATCGACGATCAAACGGGTTGTGTTTCTGCTTCACAGAATGTAACTATCGGAGAAACACTACCGGTTGTTGATCCAAACGTGACCGCTCAGGAAGACAATACCGTTTGTGATGGGACGAACAACGATGCGGCCGATCTCGATGCCAATGGATCCATCACATTTACACCGCTGACAGGAGTATCTTCTTCTAATAATTACACCTTCTCACTTGAAACAGATGCTGGTGCAGCTATTGCTGATGGTGGTTCTCACCTTGGTGTTACGGTCAGCTATGATGACGATGCGACAGGATCTACTGCCACTACTGTTACCGGATTATCAGGAGGTAATTATGTAATGACAATAACTGATCAGGATAATCAGTGTACTGTTGAGCACGCGTTTACTATCGCTGACGATGATACTAATTTGCCCACAATTACAGTAGGAAATATTACCATTACTGAAAATGTGACCTGTAATGGCGCAGCATTCACCGGTCAAGCTGATGCTTCGGGTGCCACCGCGGTTACCGGTGGTACAGGAGATTACCGATACGAATGGGCTACAGCGGCGGCTCCTGGTACTGTCATTGATAATGATGCTGTACTAAATGGCGTTGCTGGTGGCGATTATATCCTTACCGTGATCGATGATCAAACTGGTTGCGTTTCTGCTACTACCGATGTAACCATTGGAGAAACTTTGCCAACCGTCAACCCTGTCGTCTCTGCTCAAGCGGATAATACGGTCTGTGATGGAACAAACAATGATGGATCCGACCTGGATGCCAATGGTACCATTACCTTCACGCCTACTACTACGGACAATGTTGCAGCAACTACCGCAGCAGCTTCCTCTTACACTTTCGCATTGAGCACCGCTGGCGGTACTTCCATCGCAAATGGTGGAACGCATAATACGGTAGTCGTTTCTTACAGCACGACTGGTTTGACTTCTACCGTAACCGGACTTTCTGGTGGAAACTACATCATGACCATCACGGATGCTGATAATACCTGTGATCTGGAACATGCATTTACCATTGCCGATGACGATACCGACTTGCCTACCATCACAGTAGGAAATATTACCATTACTGAAAATGTAACCTGTAATGGCGCAGCATTCACCGGTCAAGCTGATGCTTCTGGTGCAACAGCAGTTACAGGTGGTACAGGAGACTATAGATACGAATGGGCTACAGCGGCAGCACCGGGTACGGTCATTGATAATGATGCTGTGCTAAATGGCGTTGCTGGTGGCGATTATATCCTTACCGTGATTGATGATCAAACGGGCTGTGCATCTGCTGCTACTGATGTAACCATTGGCGAAACTTTGCCAACCGTCAACCCTGTCGTCTCTGCTCAAGCGGATAACACCGTCTGTGACGGAACAAACAATGATGGATCCGACCTGGATGCCAATGGTACCATTACCTTCACGCCTACTACTACGGACAATGTTGCGGCAACTACTGCGGCAGCTTCCTCTTACACATTCTCCTTGAGTACTGCTGGTGGTACTGCCATCGCAAATGGTGGAACGCATAATACGGTAGTGGTTTCTTATGGTACTACTGGTTTGACTTCTACCGTGACAGGACTTTCAGGTGGTAACTACATCATGACCATCACCGATGCCGATAATACCTGTGATCTGGAACATGCATTTACTATCGCCGATGACGATACAGACTTACCTACCATCACGGTAGGAAATATAACCATCACTGAAAATGTGACCTGTAATGGCGCAGCATTCACCGGTCAAGCTGATGCTTCTGGTGCCACCGCGGTTACCGGTGGTACAGGAGATTACCGATACGAATGGGCTACAGCGGCGGCTCCTGGTACTGTCATTGATAATGATGCTGTGCTAAATGGCGTTGCTGGTGGCGATTATATCCTTACCGTGATCGATGATCAAACTGGTTGCGTTTCTGCTGCTACTGATGTAACCATTGGAGAAACTTTGCCAACGGTCAACCCTGTCGTCTCTGCTCAAGCGGATAACACGGTCTGTGACGGAACAAACAATGATGGATCCGACCTGGATGCCAATGGTACCATTACCTTCACGCCTACTACTACGGACAATGTTGCAGTAACTACCGCAGCAGCTTCCTCTTACACTTTCGCATTGAGCACCGCTGGCGGTACTGCTATCGCAAATGGTGGAACGCATAATACGGTAGTCGTTTCTTACAGCACGACTGGTTTGACTTCTACCGTAACCGGACTTTCTGGTGGAAACTACATCATGACCATCACGGATGCTGATAATACCTGTGATCTGGAACATGCATTTACCATTGCCGATGACGATACCGACTTGCCTACCATCACAGTAGGAAATATTACCATTACTGAAAATGTGACCTGTAATGGCGCAGCATTCACCGGTCAAGCTGATGCTTCTGGTGCTACAGCAGTTACAGGTGGTACAGGAGATTATCGATACGAGTGGGCTACGGCAGCTGCTCCTGGTACGGTCATTGATAATGATGCTGTGCTTAATGGCGTCGCTGGTGGCGATTATATCCTTACTGTGATTGATGATCAAACGGGTTGTGCATCTGCTGCTACCGATGTAACCATCGGAGAAACTTTACCAACCGTCAACCCTGTCGTTTCTGCTCAGGCGGATAATACCGTCTGTGATGGAACCAACAATGATGGATCCGACCTGGATGCCAATGGTACCATTACCTTCACCCCTACTACCACCGATAATGTTGCGGCAACTACTGCGGCAGCTTCCTCTTACACATTCGCCTTGAGTACTGCTGGTGGTACTGCAATCGCAAATGGTGGAACACATAATTCAGTAGTCGTTTCTTATGGCACTACTGGTTTGACTTCTACCGTGACAGGACTTTCAGGTGGCAACTACATCATGACCATTACCGATGCCGATAATACCTGTGATCTAGAACACGCATTTACTATAGCCGATGACGATACGGACTTGCCGATCATCACAGTAGGTAACATAGTGATTACACCAAATACTACTTGTGATAATACCGCTTATAATGGTCAAGCCGATGCTTCAGGGGCTACTGCGGTTACAGGTGGTACAGGAGACTATCGATACGAGTGGGCTACGGCGGCAGCGCCAGGTACGGTAATTGATTCAGATGCCATATTGAATAACGACGGTGCCGCTTCAACGACTGGTGTACCGGGAGGAAATTACATTCTTACAGTAATTGACGATCAAACAGGTTGTATTTCAGCTGTCCAAAGTGTGACCGTAGGCGAAACCTTGCCGACTATCACTATAAATACTACTCTGGATAGGAGCGACTTTGGTTGCTCCGGAACAAACACAGGTCAACTCACTGCGTCTGTTGCAGGCGGCTCTACAGGTTTCACATTGACCTGGTACAGTGGAACTTCAGCAAGCGGAACCGCAATCAATGCTGAGACGGATACCGATAATATCATATCAAATCTTTCTTCAGGGTTTTATACCGTCGAAGTTCAAAACAACACAACACTATGTACGGAGACTGAGACCATTGAAGTAACTTCTCAGACACTGACGCTGACACCCGTCACTACTTCAACCGATCAAACCACTTGTAATCTGGAAAATGGTGTGGCTGAAGTTACCAGCGTGACGGTGACCGGCACCCCTGTTGGAGCAACACCGACCTACAAGTACGATTGGTTCCTTGGAGCTACGCAACTGATCGAAGTGCCATTCGACAATCTAACTGGCACATTCGAAGAAGGTGAGGTAATTACATTTGGAGGCGGTGCTACTGCTACAATCGTCGTATTCGATAATTCGGGGTTGATTCTAGCGTCTGATCCATCAGGAGATATCGCGGATGATGAGACTATTTCAGGTGGCGCTTCTAGTGCAACAGCAGATGTCAATAGCTCAGCAAACATTACAACTACTGGTACTGAAGGGGTATCACAGTTGAACTTATTAACTGCTGGCACCTACTCTGTAATTGTCCGAGATACAGATTCCGGGTGCGAAACAAGTCGAACAGATATTGTAGTAAATGACGGCACTGCTGCTGCTCCAACGATCTCATTTACCAATATCACCATTCCTTCTTCTTGTGATGCTGCCGGCGGATCGATTCAAGGGTCTATAGCTGGTGGAACAGGGCCATTTATCTACAGATGGTATGAAGGTTCTGACGACTTTACTAATGATGATGATTTCTCAGAAGCGCTAACTAATGGGCAAGTGTTAGTTGGTGATGGAGGAGGAAACAACATTACTGTTGACAATACCACCCCTGTTCTCGGAAACCTGATCAGTGGACTTTACACCCTGGTAGTGGAGGATAACAGTGGTTGTAGAACGCAAGCTACCTACGACTTGCCATTCAATGGTATTCAGACAACTACGACACTTACCGTAACCAATGTAGATGAATGCCCTGACAATGGAGAAGCAACCGTGTCTCTTTCAGATAATGTTGAGGTTACGGTTGACAACTCCGGTCCTCGTACCACTACGCTTACCACTTTGGAAACTTTCACCGCAGCAGGTCCAGGTGGAGGTGCTACTGGTATCATTAGTAATGATGACGGAGCTACATTGGTCCAACTATCGATTTCTAGTGGTGGACTGGCTGCTGGAGATGTGATCACCGGAGATGATTCCGGGAATACGGTAACTGTTGTAAGTACTGCCAGTATCGGATATACTGCAGGACAGGCAGATGATATTTCTGAATACGTTGTATTCCTATATGCTGGTGATGGAGTTCCTGCAGATCGAACTGCAAGTTATACCATTACAAATAGTACAGGTGCGACATTGACTTTCCCTTATAAATACTTCCCGAAAACAGGAGAAATTGAAGACGGGGATGGTGGATCATTGGGTAACAATGGTGCTGTCGCCGCAGGAGGATCAGTTCAATTCACTGGACTGCCATCTGGCCCTTATACGGCTATCGCACAAGAGAATCCTTCAGCCGTTGCACCTACAACACAAACTTCTTTCGGAAGTACCGCAGAATGTTGGACTACCTCTGCTACAGAAGAGCTGATCCAGGAAGCTTATGATCCGATCATTACTTCATTCGATATTACAGATGATTCTTTCTGTGATTCTGATAATGGTTCTATTTCAGTAACCGTCATTGAAAATGCAGATGATGATCATCTGGAAAGTGGATTTACCTTCGAATGGAGAGTAAGCGGAAGTGGAACATTCTTCTTTACTCAGACGATACGAGGGTTTGGAACTGCTTTAACCACAGATTTCACAGCAACATCGACTACACCGGCAACTTTAGCTGCAGGTAATTACGAAGTGGTGATCACCCGTCATGAATCCACAGGTGCTGCATCCGGAAATGATATTGGTTGTTCTATTACAAGTCAAACTTTCACAGTTTCCGAAGATCTCGAGATTCATGAGGTTGAAACCGCTTCTATCACAAATACGAGCGATTGCTCACCGTTGAATGGTTCTGTTGAAATTACAGGTATCAATGACAATGGTACCACTAGCACGACTTTTAGTGATTATACTTTCCAATGGTCAATCTCTGGAGGGGCTTCTTTGTTTGTTATTCCTTTCGATGGAGGATCTGGCACATTTGAACCTGGTGAAACCATCACCATAGATGGTGGTGAAACAGCTACTGTTGTTGGAGTTGAAGCTACCTTCCTGACTGTTTCTGGACTATCAGGAACTATCTCGAATGATGAATCAATATCTGGTGGTACTTCGGGAGCATCAGGGGATGTTAACCATGCAGCGGATATCACTACAACCTCTGGTACAGTTGGTGGTAATGAAATAACAGGTTTAGAAGCTGCGACCTACGTCGTTTCTATTCAGGATCAGGCAGGATCAGGTTGTCCGAGTACTCCTAATTCATTCCAGGCAATTGTAGAAGATGAAACAGTCATACCT